>NZ_LABX01000361.1 GCF_001043915.1 Methylobacterium aquaticum
CGTCCACGCTTCTCTTTCTCAGATGCACTTGTCAAAGAGCTGATCGGGCTGAGAGCCAGATCTCACACCCGGGAGAAACGGAAGCAGGTCCAGGTCGCCCTGGCCCTTGCTGTCTTCTCTCTCGGGATGTCCCGGAGGGCTGATCCGTTCGCTCGGCGCCCCGTCGGTGAGCGGTCGTTTACGGGTAGCCGGCTCGCCTGTCAACTCGGGTGGGATCGACGGCGTGCGGTTACGATCCTAACCGCCTGGGCGTGTCCGTCCGGTCTCGGCGGCGTGAGGCGCCGGCAGCGCCCGTTCCAGCAGCCCGTCGCCGAACAGATCGCGAAAACCCAGATGCGGCATGTGGGCGTAGCCGATATGGCAGCGGCATTGGGCGAGCGGGCAGGGGCGCGGCGTCAGGGCGGCGTCAAAATCGGGGTCGTAGAGGTTGCCGATCCGGGTCTTGACGCTGTGGCAGCGGCGGGCCTCGCCATCGCCGTCGACGCTGATGACGCTCTCGCCGGTGGCGCAGGCGCGGCCGCGGCTGCGGATCCCGGCCCGGTTGAGGCCGAACAGGGGATCGACGGCCTGGAACACCGCGAGGTCGTCCTCGGCGTAGTAGTTCGGCCCCTCGTCCCGATAGGCGTTGACCCACAGATAGATCTCGGGGCGCAAGGCAGCGCGGAGGGCCGCGACGCTCGCGAGGTGCTCACGCTTGCCCACCACCCCGACGCTGTAGCCGATGCCGCGGGCATCGAGGGTGGCGCAGCGGCCGAGAAACCGGTCGAGACTGGTCTCTCCCGGATGGAAGGTGCACCAGAACGCGATGCGCGCCGGATCGCAATCATCGAGCCAGCCGGTCGGCCAGGACAGGTTCGTCTGCGCGGCGACCCGGCGGACTTGCGGCATGCGGCTCAACCGCATCATCGCCGCCCGATAGGCGGGGCGGATCAGGGCCTCGCCCCAGGGCGTGAACAGGATGCCGAGGCTGCGCCGCCTCTGCCCATCGACCCAGGCGACGAAGCGGGCGAGCTGCTCGGCATCCCGCCGCAGGGTCTCGCGGCTGTCACGCCTCTTGGCGAAGGGGCAGTAGGGGCAGGCGTAATTGCAGCTCGCGAGCGGGCCCCGATACAGGATGTCGAGATGACGGCTCACGTCGTCACCGCAGCGCGAAGGCGCGCATCCGCTCGCGCGTGGCGGACGCCTGGAGCCAGGGGCCGATCGCATCCGAGCGTTCGAGGCCGGATTCCGTGAGGGCGAGGGAATCGGAGGAGAGTGTGGCGAGTCCTGCCTCGGCGAGGCTCGACAGGTTCGGCAGGTCGTCGAGGAGCGATGCGCCGAAGTGGTCGGCATAGGCCTGCAACGGCACGCCGGTGCATTGGAGCAGGTGCATCATCACGAAGCGCCGCCGCCTGTCCTCATCGTCGAGCCAAGCGCCGTAATCGGCCCGCCCATGCCGGCCAGCATCGCGGGCGACGTAGTCGGCGATGATCTCGGCGATGCCGGCCTGCCCCACCGCGTAAGGCGTCGAGTAGTGCAGGGTGGCGGTGTAGGAGCGTGCACCGGCCCCGAGCCCCACCATGCCGTCGCGGGCGCAGTCATAGGCGGGGCCCCACGGCGCCTCGGGCCGACGCCGGAACATCCGCATCGAGCCTTGGGCGTAGCCGGCGGCGCGGAGCCGGTCGCGGGCCGCGCGGTAGATCGCGAGGCGGCGCGCGTCCCAGGCGCGATCATCGTCGGCGGAGCCACCGCGCCGCCCGAGCCCGGTGAGCGGCCGGACGTAGAGGGGATAGAGAAACAGCTCTTCCGGCTCCCAGGCGAGCGCCGCCTCGACCGACTCCAGGAAGCTCTCGGGCGTCTGCCCGGCGGCGCCGTAGATCAGGTCGATGTTGAGCACCGGGATGGCGGCGTCGCGGATCGCTCCCAGTGCGGCCTCGACCGCTCCTCGTGATTGCGGCCGGCCCATCGCCCGGGTCTCGTCGGCGCGAAACGACTCGATGCCGATGCTGACGCGCTCGACCCCGTGTGCCCGTAGCACGGAGAGGCGGTCCGGCGTGGTGGTGCCGGGCGCGGTCTCGATCGAGGTCGGGACCGCGGCGGGCGTGGCACCGAACGTCGCCCGCAGGTCGCGGAACAGCCGGTCGAGGTCCGGCGGAGCGAGGAAGGTCGGGGTGCCGCCGCCGATCGCCATCCGGGCCACGCGCACGGCGCCGAGGCTCTCCGCCACCGTCTCGGCCTGGAGCCGCAGGGCATCGAGATAGGGCCCGACCTGGCCTTCGCCCCGTGTCAGGGTGAACAGGTTGCAGAAGCCGCAGCGCATCGCGCAGAACGGCACATGGGCGTAGAGAAACAGCCCCGTCTTCGGCTCCTCCGCCCAGAGCTCGCGCAACCGCACCGGCCGGGCGAGGGGCCCGTAGGCGGTCTTGTGCGGATAGGCGTATTGGTAGCCGCCATAGACCGGCCCGGTCAGGATCGCCGCCGCGTCGCTCATCACGTCGCCTCCGGGATGAACGCATTCACGAGGAACTCCGCATAGGGCACGTCCCAGACCGTCGGATGGGCGAGACGGTGCCCGTGATAGCCGTCCTCGCCGAAGGCGGTGCCGTGATCCGCGCAGAGGATGCAGAGGGTCGGGGCCCGCCGCCCGAGCGCCGTGAAGAGCGGAGGCAAGGCGCTGTCGGCATAGGCGAGGGCGGCCGCTTGCGTCTCCGGGCTCTCCCGGCTCGCTCCGGGCCGATAAGGGCGGGTCGGAGGATGGGTTGCCGAAATGTTGATGAACAGGAACAGGCGCCTCTCCGGGGGAAGCGCCGCGATCCGCTCGACGGCGAGGCCGACCTGGGCGGCGGTGGAGTCGCGCGCCTGCACGCCGAAGGCGGGACGCCAATGGCTCTCGGCGAACAGGCTCGGCAGGACACGCCCGAGAGCAGACCGCTGGTTGAAGAACCCGACGCCGCCAATGCAGAGCGTGTGGTAGCCGCGCCCGGCGAGGCCCGAGACGATGTCGGGCGCGTCGAACACCGCCGTGTCCGGCCCGGTGGTGCGGCTGCCCTCGAACGACAGCGCGAAGTGGCGCTGATGCGGGCCCGGCGCGGCGGGGGTCGGCAGGAAGCCGGCAAAGATCGCCTGATGGGCGGCGTAGGTGAAGCTGCCCGGCGCGTGCCGGCGTTCCCAGGCGCCCCCGGGCAGGAGGCGCGAGAGAGCAGGTGTCCGGCCCGCCGCGAGCGCGGCGCTCGCCACGTCGTAGCGGAGTGAATCGAGCGTCACGAGCAGGATGTCGTGCGTGCCCACCAGATCTGCGGCCCGGATCATGCGGCGCACCCCACGGCACGGCGCCCGGCGATCCAGGCCGGCAGGCACGCGACCTGCCAGTCATAGGGGTCGCACCCCGCATGGCTCACGCGCCGGATCAGGTCGCCGAAGGCGTTCGCCTCGAAGAAGACATGGCGGCGCAAGCCGACCGTCAGAGCGACGTCGAAGGCGACGTGGAGATTGTCCGGGAGCCGGGCGGCGAAACGGCGGCAATCCGACAGCATCGCCTCCCAGGCCGCGGGCGGGGCAAGGGCGCGCAGAATGTCCGCCTCGGCGCGGCGCCCGCCGAGATCGAGGTTGGTGATCGGCCCGTCGGCCAGGCGCAGGACGATGTGGGCCGGCTCGCCGCCCACCACCAGCACCCGCAGGTCGCACGGACGCCCCCCGATCGCCGCCTTGGGCACCCAGTGCTCGACATGCGCGTCCTGCGCCAGGATCGCGTCGACGAGGGTGACCGCACCCGCCCCGCGGAGGCGCCGCAGCCGGTGGGTGTGGTGCAGCGTGCCGTCACCCGGCGCGTGCTCGGCGGAGGAGATCGCCACGATGTCCCCGCCCGCGACCGCGAGCGCGGCGATGCCCGCCGCCCCCGAGCCGTAGCGCGGCTTGACGAAGGCCCGGGACAGCCCGGCGGAGCGCATCGCCTCCCGCAGGGCCGTGACATCATTCACTGGCGGCAGCGCCCGCGGCACCGGCAGCCCCGCGGCCCGCATGGCAGCGTGGCAGGCGCGCTTGTCGTAGAGCAGCGCCACCGCCGCGGGATCGTGGGTCGCGACGACGCCAGGCGGCAGGATGCGCCGCGCGAGCCCGATCGCCGCCGCGAGCCCGGTTTGCACGGCATGGTCGGGGCGCAGCCGCGTGCCTGCCTCACGGCCGGGCTCCTCTTGGCCGGGCTCCTCCTCCTGCGCGCCGGCGAGGCGCAGCAGCGCCCGGCGCATGCGGGGGTCACCTCCGGGGGATTCGAAGCGCAGGAGCCCGCGCCCCTCCGGGAACAGGCCGCCGAGCCGGTCCGGCGCCTCCGCGAAGCTGGCATAATCGAGGATGCGGGCGGGCGGCAGCCCGGCCCGAACCAGCGCGGCGCTGAATCCCGCCGCACGCTCGTCGTCCCCGGCCCCGAGGATCACGCAAGGGGTCAGCGGGGAGCCGGCGGCTTGCATCATTCCGAGACGGCGATGCTGCGGTAGATCGTGCCGCCGTATTCCTCTTCCTCCTGCCGGTCGGAGAGGTCGACGGACGGGCCGAGCCGTTCGAGCCGCGCCACCGTGGCGTCGGTGAGAAAGTGGTGATGCAGGTCGAGCCGCGACAACCGCGCCACCGCGGGCGAGGCCAGAAGCGCCTCCGCGCCCCGATCGGTGAGGTTGCCGAGCGACAGGTCGAGGGTGGTGATCCGCTCCAGCACCGGGGCCTTGGCGAGCGCGACGGCGAGGTCGTCGGCATAGGCGCAGTCGCGCAGGGCGAGGGTCTCGAGCTTCGGAAACAGCCGGCCGGCGAAGAGGTCGGCGAAGTCGTCCGGCGTCGTGTCGCCGCCATAATCCTCTGTGCCGAGCCACAGTTCGAGGTGGCGCAGCTCCGGCGCCCCGGCGGCGAGCGCATCCCGCACCGCCCGCCGCGGAAGCCCGCCCGATTCGAGGATCAGGGCCGTCAGGTGCGGCGCCTCGAACCGGCCGAGCGCCAGGTCGTTGCCGCCGCGCACCTGCATGTGCTCCAGGTTCGGGAAGGCGGGCCAAAGCGCCGAAAGGTCGCTCTGGTTGATCCAGGAGATCTCGTTCTCCTCCGAGATGATGTCGCCGAGGAAGAGCGCGCGCAGGTTGGGGAAGCGCTCGGAATAGGTCACCAGAGCCTCGACGACCTGCTGCGACGAGCCTTCCGAATCGTCGCCCTGCCAGAAGCCGATCACGATGGCCTCGGTCGCCTCGACACCGGGGAGCGCCGCGTAATCGCCGAGCAGCATCGGGACGCTGTCCTCGGAGTCGTACTCGATCCGGAAGCGCGGCACGACGCGGGTCACGTCCCATGTCTCCATCCCGCTCCGGACGTCCTCGACCGGCTTGCCGAAGAAGGTGGTCAGGTTCTCGTAGGGCATGGTCCCGGCTCCTCGGGCTCGCAGCGGGCCGTGTGGTGGGCGGTGTCGGGGTGTCTCAGGTCTCGATCAGCGGGGCGTAATCGGCCGGGTCGTCGAAGCCCGCCGTCCAGGCCACGGCCTGGTGGCAGGTCGTCATGGTGGGGGGCACGCGCAGGAAGTACCGCCGGCCCGTCGAGGGGCAGCCGACCGAGACGCAGACCAGGGGCTCGTCGTTATCGAGCACGACGCGCAGGAGTCGGCGCTCGCCACCGGGGTCGCGGTCCGCATCCAGCTCCTCGGCCTCGGCGGCCGTCATGAATGCCTCGAAGCCGAAGCGCTCCAGCATCACTCGCCGTCGCTCGGCGTTGCGCTCGCCCAGGATCTCGGCGATCCCGAGTTCATGGGGCCGGAAGGCGATGCGCGCATCGACCGGCACGCCGCGCCAGCGCAGGCCGATTCCGTCGAGATGGGCGGGGAGCGCCGTCACGCCGGACCCGGCGACGTCGATCCACGAGGTGACGCGGAACCCCTCCGGCACGCGGTCAATCCGGCCGCAGCCGGCGATGTCGAGCTGTGCGACGATGCCACGCTCTGGCAGCGCGTCGATAAGCGCGCAGTCCCGCAGGTTGAGCCGGCCGCCGCGCAGCGCCAAGTCGTCGGGCAGCCGTCCGAGCGCGGTACAGCCCTGAAGTTCGAGGAAGGCCGGGGACAGCCCAAGCGGCAGCTCTTCGAGGGCGAGGCAGTCGCGCAGGTCGACGATGCCGGCGCGGAGGGACGCCGGCAGGGCCTTCAGCCGGTGGCAGCCCCGGGCGGAGAGCCGGTAATCGATGCGGACGCCGTCGGCGATGCGGGTGACGGCCGAGCCGTCGACCACCAGTTCGCGGCAGCGCAGGCCGCCGCCGATCGTCTCGAGCCGGCTCTCGGACGCCAGGATCCGGTGGCAGACGAGACCGTCCGGTAGCGTGCGGACGGCCTTGTTACGCGGCATGTCGAGCCGGTCGAGCGGGGAGGCAACCTCGACCAGGGTTTCGTGCGGTTGCAGCACGCGCCGGGTGGGGGAGGTCGAGTGGCGGGGCACCGGGCGTCAGTCCTGCACGGTCACGATGCGCTCGGGCGTATACTCGCGCTGGCGCCAGACCCGGTAGACGCCGCGCCCCAGCGTGATCGTGCCGTGCTCGTCATGGACGACGCGGGCCCGCTCCGCCTGCACGTCGAGGTAGAAGCAGCCATCGCCGGCGAACAGGGCGGCAGGATCGGCGACCCGGTGGCTGTGACCGGTGATCTCGCCATGGGCGAGCACGGTATGCGGCAGCGGCCGATCGGCGGCCTCCCGCGGCAGCGTCCGAATTGCCTGGATGAAGATATCACCCTGTCGCCACATGGCAGACTCCGCTGGTTGTCGAGAGCAGCGACCGAATCGATCTCGGCGGCTGTTCCTTATCCGGCTGATGATCGCAGGTATGCGGTCGATGAGGGGGCGGCCTCGACGATCGAGGCAGCCAGGATTACTCTTCGCACGAGACCTAGCCCGAGGGACGATTGCGGGTCAACCGCGATCGTGCCGAGGGCGGGAGAGGCAGGTCGCGCGACCACGATGCGGCGACCTGCTTGGCCAATTGACCGCCGCCGCGCGGTGCGCCTCGGACCCACGCGATCCGGACCCGCCCGAGCGCCGCGCCGGAGCATTGCTGCTGCTGCCGGTCGGCCGTTATCATCGTGCGGTATGACGCGCGGCACCAACGGCCTTTGGCCCCGCCGCGTCTCGCCCATCGGCAACAGGTACGACCATGAAGCGAATGACGGCCGCGATCGTTCTGTTCCTGTCCGGAACGACTCTCGCGATGGCGCAATCCTGCGACGAGTTCTGGTATCAGCGCAACATGATCTACAAGCAGGCGGGGTACTGCTTCAAGACCGCCAAGGCGATCCGGAATTTCGGGAATGCCGGCTGCAGGTACGACGACCAGGCCGACGTCCCGCTGTCCGCACGGGACAGGGCGGAAATCGCCACCATTACGGCGATGGAGCGGGCCCGGGGATGCACGCCCTGAGGGGCGACGCACCGGCCATCCGGGCGGGATCGTGTGCCCCATCCGCGGGCGCGCCATCCTGCGTTGCGCCGCCGGGAACGGGTGATCGGATCACCGCGCGACCCCACCATGCGGGGCGTGGTTCGCATAAGGTAGGTTATGGAATATGATTGAGCATCGGCTTGGAGCCAGCAAGCCATTCATATCGCAGGGCTTTCGTGACTCCGTCGCCTCTCGGCTTCATGCAGTCTCGCCGCCCATTCCGGTCGCTACATCCCGTAGCCGATCCGCCACGGTGCGGGCGAGCTCGACGGCTTGCCCGCGGATATCGGGCACCGCCGTGCGCTCCCATAGGGTACCGCGCAGCAGGGGCCAAGCGTCCAGAGCGGCCGGTCGGCCTCGCCGCGTTGGTCGACCAAGGCGAGATCATCGGTCACGGCAAGGCCGAGCCCGAGAGCATCCGGGCGGATCAGTCCACGGCTCATCAGGCGGCGCAGCAGCAGGTCGTCGGTCTCCGCGACACGTCCGACGCCGGACGCATCGATGATCCGCTGCACGTCGACGATCCGCGTCGCGGCTGCGCCGCGCTCGCGCAACGCGACGCGGGCATAGCCGGCCTGGTCGTCGATCGCGATCGGGCGGGCGCGCATCACGGTCAGCCCGCCGCCCGCGCGCTCTCGCTCCACGATCGTGGCGGCCGGCGGCGCCATCCGGTGCCGATGCACATCCCAGAAGGCACGGACATGGCGCAGGAAGCGGCGCTGTTCCGCCAGCGGCAGGCTACGCCAGAGCGCAATGCTGTCGCCTCGCAGCGAATCGACCACGCTGCGCCAATCGACCCCCGCCACCGCGGCGCGGCGCGTCTCGTCGCGCAGGACGCGCAGCAGCGCGAGAAGCGATGGCCGCGCTGCGGCCGGTATCGCGGGCGCGGGCCACGGAACCGTCGCATCATGGACGTGCGGCAGCAAACCGTGGCGCGACACGGCGAGGATCGGGCCGGCGAAGCGGCGCTGCCGCAGGGCCGCGACGGCATCGACCATGGTCAGCCCGGTCCCCACGATCAGCAGCGGCAGGTCGGGCCGCAGGTCGTCGAGCGGAGCATCGTCCCAGGGATCGACCGCGTAGCGGCTGCGCGGGCCGCGAGGGGCCCGCAGGTTGCCGCACGCCAGGATGGCGCCTGCCACGCGGCGGCGGCGTCCAGCCGCGAGGGTCAGGTCGAAACCGTCCTCCGCCGGTGCCAGGTCGACCACTTCGTCGTTCTCGAGCATCAGATGCGGGGCTGGCCCGGGCTCGGACAAGGCCGCCAGCAGCAGGTCGGTGAGGTAGCGGCCGTAGAGCCCACGGGCCGCGAACAGCCCGGCCGGCGTCGAGCGGGTCCACGCCGCCCGATCGAGCGGGCATTCTTCCAGCCAGCGCGAAAAGTGATCAGGTCTGTCGGGGAACGCGCTCATGTTGGAGGCGCGCACGTTGAGCAGGTGATCGGTGCAACCGGTCGCGTAAGCGAGGCCGCGCGCGAAGGCACCCGACTTCTCGCACAGCAGGACCGGGCGCTCCGGCATCAGCCGGCTCAGATGGAGAGCCGCCATGGTCCCGCTGAACCCGGCGCCGATCACCGCAATGGGTGGAAGGATCGTCCGCATTCGTCGTCGGTCTCCTGCGTCTCGTGCATGATGTAGAGGAAGCAGGCTGATCGGTCTCGGTTTGGCGGATCGTGACGGCGCGCAAAGGAAGAGCATGCCGGCGGCGGCGACTGGGTAGCCCCCCTGCCCTCGCCCGTCACCACGACCGCAACCGTCCGATCCCACCCGTGTTGACAGGCGAGCCGGCTACCCTTAGACAGCCGCTCACCGACGGGGCGCCGAGCAAACGGCTCAGCCCTCCGGGACATCCCGAGAGAGAAGACAGCAAGGGCCAGGGTGACCTGGACCTGCTTCCGTTT
>NZ_LABX01000362.1 GCF_001043915.1 Methylobacterium aquaticum
ACAACACCCTGGCGCGGGGTGGAGCAGCCCGGTAGCTCGTCAGGCTCATAACCTGAAGGTCACAGGTTCAAATCCTGTCCCCGCAACCAACCACACAAAAAACCCCGCTCAGGCTCGGCCGGCGGGGTTTTTCGCGTCGAGGGGCCCCTCCCCGGCTCATCAAAACCGGATCGGCGCTCGCTCGTGCCAACTGGACCAGTGCGAACGCACCGAACTGGCCGTGGGAGGGAGGCCGGAGCACCGCTATTGGCCGTGCTTGCCCAGGTTCGGACCTTCCATTCGCTCGTCGTGCCCAGAAATGGTTCATGCTCGATCCGGCGTCCCTCGCCCTCTTCGGCACGACGGCTTTTGTCCTCGCCTGGATGGAGTTGTTCACGGCTCTGAGCCTCGCCGTCACGCGGCGCCTCTTCGTCTGGGGCCCGCGAGCGGAACAAGGATGATGTTTCAAGGATGACGCCCATGCGCCTCACCGGCCTCTCCGCCTTTCCGATCACGCCCGCCGATGCCGGGGGCCGCGTCGACGGCCCCGCCCTGCGCCGGCTCGTCGCCCGATCGTGCAAAGCCGGCGTCGATTCGATCGGCCTGCTCGGCAGCACCGGCTCCTATCCTTATCTCACGCGCGAGGAGCGCCGCCGGGCGCTCGACGCCACCCTCGACGAGGCGGGCGGACGGGTGCCGGTGATGGTCGGCATCGGCGCGCTGCGGACCGACGAGGCGGTGCGGCTGGCGCAGGACGCGCGGGCAGCCGGCGCCGCGGTCGGGCTGCTCGCCGCGGTGTCCTACACGCCGCTCACCGACGAGGAGGTCTACGAGCATGTCGCGGCGGTGGCGCGCCACAGCGACCTGCCGCTCTGCCTCTACGACAACCCTACGACCACGCATTTTCGATTCGGCCCGGAGCTGATCGGCCGCTTGAGCCGGCTGCCCGGCATCGTCGCGGTGAAGAGCCCCGGGCAGGAGCCGCAGGCGGTGGCGGGTCACCTGGCCACGTTGCGGGCAACCGTGCCGCCGGGCTTCTCCCTCGGCTATAGCGGCGACTGGACCACGACCGAGGCGCTGATCGCCGGCGCGGATGCCTGGTACAGCGTCGTCGCCGGGCTGTTCCCGCAGGTCGCTGTGGAGATCGTCCGGGCCGTCCAGCGCGGAGAGGTGGCGGAGGCGCGGCGGCTCGATGGGCGGCTCGGCCTGCTCTGGGCGCTGTTCCGGCACTATTCCAGCCTGCGGGTGATCTATGCCTGCGCCGACCTCCTCGATCTCTGCCACGCCGCGCCGCCGCGGCCGATCCTGCCACTCGGCGAGGAGGCACGGGGTCGGATCGCGGAGGTCATCCGGGGGCTCGATCTCCGGTAGGGACGGCCTCTCAACGGGCCGGATGGCCCGCAACCGTTGCATTCCGGGTGGGTCCGTGGCTGATACCCGGCGGTATCGGCCCCTTGAAGGATCACCTCTGCATCATGGCCTCGACAGGCGCGCCGGAGCGGTGAACACCCGGCCCCAGCCCCCGCGCGATCCGCGGGTCGGCGCGCTCCTCGCCGAGATCGCGGCGCAGGAGACCGGCCCCTTGGACCGCGACGGCCGGCCCCTCGACCTGCGTGAGGCGGATCTGAGCCGGGACCGCCTCGCGCCGATCGCCGGTGATGCCGTGTGGTGGGACGCTGGCCGCCAGGGCCTGAACCTCGCCGGAGCCGGACTGTCCGGCAGCGACCTCGACCAGGCCGACCTCACCGGCGCCACCCTGAAGCGAGCCCGGCTGTCGGGCGTGCTCGCCCGGTCGGCTGATTTTTCCGGGACGCTGATCGAGGAGGCGGATTTCGGCAAGGCCGATCTCAGCGGGGCCCGCTTCGTCGGCGTCGCCGGGGGACAGGCCGATTTCACCGAGGCGATGCTGGAGGATGCGAGCTTCCGCGATGCATCCTTGCGCTTCGCGCGCCTGCCCCGCAGCCTCCTTGATGGCGCGGACTTTTCGGGGGCCGACCTGTGGGGAGCCGACTTCACCGGGGCGGATGCCGATTACACGAGGTTCCGCGGCGCGCGCCTCGACGAGGTGAACCTGTCGGACACCAACCTCACCCATGCCGATTTCGAGGGCGCGAGCCTGACCAAGGCGCGGCTCGTCGGTGCGCGCCTGCGGAGCGCGACGCTGACCGGCGCCAAGCTCGACGGTGCCGACCTGTCGGGGGCCGATCTCTCCGCCGCGACCCTGGTCCGGCTCGATCTCTCCTCCTGCCGCCTGCACCAGGCCCGCTTCGCCGATGCCTGGCTCACCGGCACCCGCTTCCGGGCGGCGCAGATCGGCGACGCGGTGGGTGAGGAGATCGCCGGCGACTACGAGGCGGCGAAGGCGAGCTATCTCGCCCTGGAGCAGAATTTCGAGAGCATCGGCAGCCGCGACGAGGCCGGCTGGGCCTATCGCCGGCGGCGGCGGATGGGCCGCCTGCATGCCGGCGCCCAGGCCCGGGCCGCCTGGCGGGCCCGCGACCGCCACGGGCTGATGCGCCACGGCTATCGCTGGCTCGCCGACCATGGCGTCGAGTGGCTGTGCGATTACGGCGAGAGCCTGTCGCGGATCGTCCGCGCCTTCACGCTGATCATCGTGGTGTTCGCCGGGCTGTTCGGCCTCGCCGGCGGGCTGATCCTGGAAGGCGGCACCCAGGCGACGTACAACGCCATCGACCTCCTGAGCTACAGCGCCCTCAACATGATGACGGCGAACCCGCCGGAGATCGGCATCAAGCCGGTCGGCCGGGTGACCAACCTGCTCGTCGGGGTGCAGGGTGCCACCGGCATCGTGCTGATGGGGCTGTTCGGGTTCGTGCTGGGGAACCGGCTGCGGCGATGAGCGAGGCTCACCGTGGTGCCGCGCCCAGCTCGTCCCGGATCACCTGCGTCATCGCTTTCAGCTCCGGCGCCGCCCGGTCTCGCGGCTGGGCCGTCGTGATGCGGTGGGCGGCGACGATCCGGCCGGGGGCCCCGGCCAGCACCACGACCCGGTCGGCGAGGTAGACCGCCTCCTCGATGTCGTGGGTGACGAACAGGACGGTCTGGCCGGAGGCGCGGCAGAGCCGGGCCAACTCGTCCTGGAGGGTCTCGCGGGTGAGCGCGTCGAGGGCCGAGAACGGCTCGTCCATCAGGAGCACGTGCGGCTCGACCGCGAGCGCCCGGGCGAGCGACACGCGCTGGCGCTGGCCGCCCGAGAGCTGGAACGGCCACCGCCCGGCGAGCGCCCCGAGGCCGACGCGATCGAGGGCGGCCTGCGCCCGCCGCCGCCGCTCGGACCGGGGCAGGCGCAGCTTCTCGAGCCCGAAGGCGACGTTGTCGAGGACCCGGCGCCAGGGCAGCAGGCGCGAATCCTGGAACACCAGGGCGACGGCACGGCGCCCGGGCTCCGGCGCGCTGACCGAGACGGTGCCGGCGCTGGGCTTCACCAGGTCGGCGATGACGCGCAAAAGCGTCGACTTGCCAACGCCAGAAGCGCCGACGATGGCCAGGAACTCGCCCGGCTCGATGTCGAGGTCGAGGCCGGAGAGCACCGTGGTGCGGGTGGCGTCGCGGGTGAAGGTGAGGGCGAGGCCCTGGATCGCGATCAGGCCCGCCATCTCAGCATCCAGCGTTGGAGAGCGGTGAAGCCGGCATCGAACACGCCGTAGAGCAGCGCCATGGTGAGCATGTAGACGACCACGATGTCGGTCGCGAGCAGGGTCGACGCCTGCATCATCCGCTGGCCGAGGCCCGCGACGCCAAAAATCTCGGCCGCCACCACGGCCATCCAGGCCTGGCCGATGGCGGTCCGCACGCCGACCAGGATGCCCGGCATCGCGGCCGGCCACACCACCGTGACCAGGCGCTCCGGCCCCGAGCGGAAGCCGAAGGCCGCGGCCAGCTCGATCAGGTCGCGATCGACCCCGCGGATCGCCCCGTGAGCGGCGAAGTAGACGATCCAGAACACCCCGATGGCGACGATGAACAGGGCCGCCTCGGGGCTGACCCCGAACCAGATGATGGCGAAGGGCACCCAGGCGAGGCCGGGCACCGGGCGCAGGACCCGCACCACCCAGGCGGTCAGCCCCTCGGCGGTGCGCGACATCCCCGTCAGCGTGCCGGCGGCGATGCCGAGCCCGACGCCGAGCGCGAGGCCCGCGAGGTAGTGGCCGAGGCTGCCCGCGACGGCGGCGAGCCACTGGCCGGAGCGAAGCTCGCGCAGGAACGCCTCCGGCAGCACCGAGGGCGGCGGCAGGAAGGCCGGGTTGACGAGGCCGAGCCGGGGCACGGCCTCCCACAGGGCGAAGAAGGCGGCGAGCCCCACGAGCGGGAGCAGCAAAGCCGCGGGGCGGGATCTCATGGGCGGGGCTTGACTGCGGCGATGGTTTACTTCGCCGCGACGGCGCGCTCGTAGAAGCGCGCCTCGAACAGGCCGTCGAGGGGCACCTCGCGATCGAGCGCACCGATCGTGACCTGATAGCGCTGCATCGCGGCCGTCGGTTCGACGATGGGGCGGGGATCGGCGGCAAAGCGCGTGGCCGGCGAGGCGAGCGCCCGGCGGATGGTGGCGGTGTCGACGAGACCCTTGCCGAGGGCGGCTTCGATGACCGGCGCGACCCGCTCGGGCTCGCGGCCGATCAGGTCCACCGCCCGCACGATAACGGTCACGATCGCCTGCACGGTCTCCGGCTCCTTGTCGAGCAGGGCGCGGGTGACGGCCACGACCGTGCCCGGCTGGCTCGGGAACATCGCGCCGCCCAGCGCCATCAGGCGGATCGCCGGGTTGCGGCCGGTGACGATCGAGACCGCGGGTTCGCGTAGGATTCCGCCCTCGACCGCGCCGGCGAGCACCGCCTGCTGGGTCGCGTCGATCCCCATCGAGACGATCGTGACGTCCTTCGGATCGGCCTTGGCCACTTCCCATAGCCAATGTTGCAGCGTGGTGTTGGGCACCGAGCCGAGAGGCTGGGTCGCGAGCCGGGCCGGCGTGCCGGCAGACTCGCGGTAGCGCTTGAAGACCTCGGCCGGCGCGACGCCCGGCTCGGCGAAGCGGGCGAGCTTCGGGCCGGCCACGAACACGTTCTCCTCGACCGAGGTGGCGGCCACCACCTTCACGTCGATGCCCTTGGAACGGGCGACGCCGAGCGGCGCCACGCCGGCGACGTAGATGTCGAGGGTGCGCGAGGCGAGTGCCTGGATCATGTTCGGACCCGACTCGAAGGTCGTGACGGCGAGCGACAGCCCGGCCTGCTTCAGCCAGCCCTCCTTCTCCGCTACATAGATCGGCGCAGCGGCGAGGATGGGGATCACGCCGACCCGGAGCGGCGCGGTGCGGCCCTGCGCCAGGGCCGGACCCGTCAGCGCCCGCCCTCCCCCGCAGAGAGCGGCCCCGGCTGCCAGGACAGGGGCTGCCCCGAGGATGCTGCGTCGCGTGATGGTCATGGCCCGCCGTCTGTGCAGAAGATTTGCGTCCGCTTAGGGCATCCTCCTGCGATCGCGCAACAAC
>NZ_LABX01000363.1 GCF_001043915.1 Methylobacterium aquaticum
GCGGGCGCGTCGCTCATCCGGCCGAGGACCGCACCTCGTCGAGCAGGGCCTTGGCGCGCCCGCCCTGCATCGCCTGGATGTCGTCCTGATATTTCAGCAGCACGCCGAGCGTGTCGATGACCAGCGTCGGATCGAGGGCGACGGCATCGAGTTCGACCAGGGCCGTCGCCCAATCGAGCGTTTCGGCGACGCCCGGCGCCTTGAACAGGTCTTCCTTGCGGATCGCCTGCACGAAGGAGACCACCTGGCGCGACAGGGCCTCGGGCGCGTGCGGCAGGCGGCTGCGCAGGATCTGCAACTCGCGCGCCGCATCCGGGTAATCGACCCAGTGATAGAGACAGCGGCGCTTGAGCGCGTCGTGGATCTCACGGGTGCGGTTCGAGGTCAGGATCACCAGCGGCGGCTCGGGCGCGCGGATCGTGCCGAGTTCAGGGATCGTCACCTGGAAATCGGACAGCACTTCCAGCAGAAACGCCTCGAACGCCTCGTCGGTGCGATCGAGTTCGTCGATCAGCAGCACCGGC
>NZ_LABX01000364.1 GCF_001043915.1 Methylobacterium aquaticum
CCCCATCGGCATGTAGAGCACCACCCGGTCGCCGCGCCCGACGCCGAGATCCTGGAGCACGGCGGCCAGAGCCTCGACCTCGCTCAGAAGCTCGGCATAGGTGATCCGCCGCTTGGTGCCGGTGACGGGCGAATCGTACAGGATTGCCGCCTGGTCGCCCCTTCCGGCCGCGACGTGGCGGTCGACGGCATTGTGGCAGGCATTGACCTCCCCGCCGACGAACCAGCGGCCATAGGCGCCCTCCTCCGGGGCGAAGATGCGGGTCGCGGGGGTGGCCCAGTCGATCGCCGCGGCGGCCTCGCCCCAGAAGGCTTCCGGGTCGCGCTGCCAGGCGGCATAGGTCTCCGGGTAGCGGCTCGGGCTCGCCATGACGTCTTCCTCCGGTGCCACCCGTCTTCAGGAGCGGCCTGCCTTGAGATAGAACACGGCTCCGCCCCGCCGGAAGTCGAACTTTCGTAAGGATCGCAGGCGGATTGATCGCCCCGCCCCGGCGGGTACTCTGGCGCGGCAGGGAGCAGGACGACCCATGACCGGCGCCACGATCTACGACCACGGCCTCGACCGCAATCCGGCCAACCACCAGCCGCTCACGCCGCTCACCTTCCTGGAGCGGGCG
>NZ_LABX01000365.1 GCF_001043915.1 Methylobacterium aquaticum
TGCTCGACATCGACCACTTCAAGCGCTTCAACGACCTCTACGGCCACCTCACGGGCGATCAGGTGCTGCGGCTGGTGGCGATGACCATGCGCGAGTGCGTCGAACCGCGGACGACCATCGCGCGGTTCGGCGGCGAGGAATTCGGCATCATCCTGCCGGGCACCGAGCGGGATGAAGCGCGGGAGGTCGCCGAGAGAGTCCGCACGAGCGTGATGGGCCGCGAGCTGGTGAAGCGGTCCACCGGCGAGAGCCTGGGGCGGATCACGATTTCGGTCGGCCTCGCGGCATTCCGGCGCGGCGACACCGCGGTGTCGCTGCTGGAGCGCGCCGACCACTGCATGTTCACCGCCAAGCGGGCGGGCCGCAACCAGGTGATCGACGACAGCGTGCCGCCCGGGACCATGCACGACGTCGCCTGATCGCGAAGGGCGACGATGCCATGTCGACGATCCCCGGGCCCTCCTCGCTGCCCTCGTGAGCCGACGGAGGCTGGCGCGCCCTGAGGCGCGCGTCGTCAGGCGTGGGCCGCCGTCAGGGCTTCAGGATTGGCGGGCGTGATCGCGACCGATTCGCCGCAACCACAGGCCGAGGTCTGGTTGGGGTTGTTGAACACGAACTGCGACGACAGCTTCGTGGTCTGGAAATCCATCTCGGTGCCGAGCAGGAACAGGACCGCCTTCGGGTCGATGAAGACGCGCACGCCCTTGTCCTCGACCACGTCCTCGCCGGCCTTGCGCTCCTCGGCATATTCCATCGTGTAGCTCATCCCGGCGCAGCCGCCGTTCTTGACCCCGACGCGCAGGCCCGCGATGGGGCGTTCCGCGTCGGCCATGATGCGCTTGATCCGTTCGGCGGCAGCCTCGGTCAGCGACATCACCTTGAAGCTCGGTGCCATTGTGAAAACTCTCTCCGACGGCCGGGTTCAAGGCCCGGGCGGTTGAGGCGTGACGATACGGTTCCGAAGATAAGCATCCCGGCGCCCGCGGTCCACCGCGGGGCGTGCTAGAATGGGAGATGCGACGGAGGCGGCGATGGCGGATGCGGCGCGGCGGCGGATGACGCCGGAGGAGTTCTTTCGCTGGCAGGAGGGCCAGGACGAGCCGTTCGAGCTGGTCGACGGCGTTCCGGTCCCGAAGCACCGGATGATGACCGGGGCGAGCGTCCAGCACGACCGGGTGACGGTGAACGTCATCATTACCTTGGGCAACCAGCTTCGCGGCTCACGCTGCCGCCCGACGACCGACGACGTCTCGCTGCGGACCAGCATCACGACGATCCGCCGGCCCGACGTCACGGTCGAATGCGGCGAGATGGTCTACGACACCCACGAGGCCCGCGAGCCGCGCCTCGTCGTCGAGGTCGCCTCCCCCTCCACCACCGCGGTCGACCGGACCGTGAAGCTGGAGGAGTACAAGCGCCATCCGACCCTCCACTATATCCTGCTCCTCGAGACCGTCGCACCGGTCGCCCTCCTCTACCGCCGCGAGGCGGAGGGCTGGCAGCCGGAGCTGTTCGAGGGACTCGAGGCGGTGATCGCCCTGCCGGAGATCGGCGCGAGCCTGGCTCTGGCCGAGATCTATGACGGGCTCGTCTTCCCGCCCCGCATCACCGACGCGATGCGCTGACCCGGCTCACCACATGTCGAGCGCGATGCGGGCCTCGTCGGACATCCGGCTCTGGTCCCATGGCGGGTCGAACACCATCGTGACGCTGCACCCGGCGACGCCCGGCACCGCCGAGACGGCGTTCTCGACCCAGCCCGGCATCTCGCCGGCCACCGGGCAGCCCGGGGCGGTGAGCGTCATGTCGATGGCGACGGTGCGGTCGTCGGCGATGTCGACCCGGTAGATCAGGCCGAGCTCGTAGATGTCGGCCGGGATCTCCGGATCGTAGACGGATTTCAGCGCCGCCACGATGCCGTCGGTCAGCCGGTCGAGTTCCTCGGGCGGGATCGTCGAGGCGCTCACCTGCGGGGAATGGACGCCGCTCGCGGCAGGGGTCTCGGTCATGCGGGGTTCCTCACGCGAACATCCGTTCGGCCCGGGTCAGGGCTGCCACGAGAGCGTCGATCTCCGCCGTCGTATTATACAGGCCGAACGAGGCGCGACAGGTGGAAGTGGCACCGAACCGCTTCAGCAGCGGCATGGCGCAGTGGGTGCCGGCGCGAACCGCGACGCCCTGGCGGTCGATCACCGTCGCGACGTCGTGGGCATGGGCCCCCTTCATCTCGAAGGCGATCACCGCGCCCTTGGTCCTGGCCGTGCCGATGATCCGCAGGCTGTTCATGCCGCGCAGGCGCTCCTGCGCGTAGGCGAGGAGATGCGCCTCGTGGGCGGCGATGCGCTCGCGGCCGAGGCTCATCATGAATTCGAGCGCCGCGCCGAGCCCGATCGCCTCGATGATCGCCGGGGTGCCGGCCTCGAAGCGGTGCGGCGGCGCGTTGTAAGTGACCCGCTCCTCCTCGACGATCTCGATCATCTCGCCCCCGCCCTGGTAAGGGGGCAGCCGCTCCAGCCACTCCTTCTTGCCGTAGAGCACGCCGATGCCGGTCGGACCGTAGACCTTGTGGCCGGTGAAGACGAAGAAGTCGCAATCGAGGGCCTGGACGTCGATCGCCTGGTGCACCGCGCTCTGCGCCCCGTCGAGCAGCACCGGCACGCCGTGGGCGTGGGCGATGCGGACGATCTCCTCCGCCGGGGTGATGGTGCCGAGGACGTTCGACATGTGGCTGATCGCCACCATCTTGGTCTTGGGCGAGAACAGCTTCTCGAACTCCTCGACCAAAAAATTGCCCTCGTCGTCGACGGGCGCGAATTTCAGCACGGCGCCGCGGCGCTCGCGCAGGAAGTGCCAGGGCACGATGTTGGAATGGTGCTCCATGATCGACAGGATGATCTCGTCACCCTCGCCGATCAGCCCGGCCCAGCCCATGCAGGTCGCCACGAGGTTGTAGGCCTCGGTGGCGTTGCGGGTGAAGATGATCTCGTCGGTGGAGCGGGCGTTGAGGAACTGGCGCGTCGTCTCGCGCGCGCCCTCGAAGCCGTCCGTCGCCGCGTTCGCCATGAAGTGCAGGCCGCGATGCACGTTGGCGTAGGCCGTCTCCATCGCGCCCGACATCGCGTCGATCACCGCCCGCGGCTTCTGCGCCGAGGCGGCGTTGTCGAGATAGACCAGCGGCTTGCCGTAGACCTGCTGCGACAGGATCGGGAATTGCGCCCGGATCGCCTCGACGTCGTAGGGGGTCTGGAGGACGGGTGCGTTCATGTCGGGCTCTCGTGCGGGACGTGAGAGGGGCCGGCCCGTGGGCCGGCCCGATCCGTGGTTAGCCGCGCGGTCTCAGCCGCGACGTGCGAGCCAAGCCTCGGTCTCGGCGATCATCGCGGCGCGGGCGCCCTCGTGGGTGACCGCCTCGATCGCCTCGCCGAGGAACGCCTGGACCAGCAGGCTCTCGGCCTGAGGCCGCGGCAGGCCGCGGGCCATGAGGTAGAACAGCAGGTCGTCGTCCGGCGCGCCGCAGGTGGCGCCGTGGCCGCAGGCCACGTCGTCGGCGAAGATCTCCAGCTCCGGCTTGTTCATCATCTGCCCCTCGTCGGTGAGGAGAAGGCAGTCGGACTTCATCTTGCCGTCGGTCTTCTGGGCGACCTGGCGGACGATGATCTTGCCCTGGAACACGCCGGTGGCATCGCCGTCGATCACCGTCTTGAACTGCTCGCGGCTGATGCCGCCGAGCGCCGCGTGGTCGGCGAGCAGGGTCGAGTCGGCGAGCTGGCCGTCGCGGATCATCGCGGCGCCGTTGACGGTGGCGGTCGCGTCGTTCCCTGCGAAATGCAGGTAGAGCTGGTGGCGCGACAACACCGCCCCGGTCACCACGTTGACCGTCTCGATATGCGAGCCGGCGCCCAGGCGGGCCGAGACGGTCGAGAGCGCGACCGCCGCATCGCCTTCGAGGTTGAGCCGGCTGTGCAGCACGCGGGCGCGGTCGCCGACCACGACGTCGAGGACGTCGTTGGGCTGGTAGGCGATCCCGTCCGGGCCTTCGTGGCTCTCCAGCAGCGTCACCTCGGAGTCCTCGCCGGCCACGACCAGCACGCGGGTCGCGGTCGAGAACGGCGCGGTGCCGGTGCCGACGAAGCGCAGGTGCAAAGCCCGCTCGATCTTGGCGCCGGCCGCGACCCGGATCACCGCCCCGTCCGCCATGAAGGCGGCGTTGAGCTGGTAGATCGGGTTCTCGCGGGTCTGCTCGACCGGGGCGAGTTGGTCGAGGAGCGGGTGGCCCTCGGCCATGGCACGGGCGAAGGGCACCACTTCAAGGCCGTCCGGCAGACCGACAAGGTCGGAGAGCGCGGCGACGAGGTGGCCGTTAACGAAGGTGAGACGCGCGGCCTCGATCCCGGCGAAGCCCCGGGCCGCCTTGACGGCGTTGCGGGCGGTCTCAGGCTCGGGCGCCTCGGCCGGCGGCGCGGCCTCGCGGAGCGCGGCGCGCAGGTCGGTGTACTTGAACGCTTCGACGCGGCGATGCGGCAGGCCCGCCGCCTCGAAATAGCGAAACGCCTCCTCGCGGGCGATGGCCGCCCCCGGGAGCTTGAGCCGCTGGACCTCGAACAGCTTCGACAGCCCGGTCTCGGCGGCGGTGCGGAGGGTCGTGACGTCGGCCATGATCACGCGGCCTCGTTCGTCCGGTACTCGGCGTAGCCCGACGCTTCGAGTTCGAGCGCGAGTTCCTTCCCCCCGGACTTCACCACCCGGCCCTGCGCCATCACGTGGACGGTGTCGGGCACGATGTGGTTGAGCAGGCGCTGGTAGTGGGTGATGACCAGGAAGCTGCGGTCTTTCGCACGCAGCGCATTCACGCCCTCCGAGACGATGCGCAAAGCGTCGATGTCGAGGCCGGAATCGGTCTCGTCGAGGACGCAGAAGCGCGGCGACAGGAGCGCCATCTGGAGGATCTCCATGCGCTTCTTCTCGCCGCCGGAGAACCCGACATTGAGGGCGCGCTTGAGCATCTCGCGGTTGATCTCGAGCTTGTCGGCGGCCGCGAAGACCTGGCGCATGAAGTCGGGGGTGGAGAGTTCCTCCTCGCCGCGGGTCTTGCGCTGGGCGTTCATCGCCGCCTTGAGGAAGGTCATGGTGCCGACGCCCGGGATCTCCAGCGGGTACTGGAAGGCCAGGAAGATGCCGGCGGCGGCGCGGGCATCCGCCTCCATCTCCAGGATGTTCTCGCCGTCGAGCAGGATCTCGCCGTCGAGGACTTCATAATCTTCCTTGCCAGCGATGACGTAGGACAGGGTCGACTTGCCGGAGCCGTTCGGCCCCATGATGGCGGCAACCTCGCCGTCGTTGACGGTCAGGCTCAGGCCGTTGAGGATGCGCTTGTCCTCGATGTTGACGACCAGGTTTTTGATTTCGAGCATGGTGATGAGTCCTGTCGGGCCGGTCGGTCATCCCGCAGGGTGACCGCCGGTCGGCACGTCATTGAAATCGGATCAGTCGACGAGTTCGAGCCGCCGTTCGATACGGTCGAGCCGGTGCTTGATCGTGGCGATATCGCCATGATCGAACTCTTGAAGCGTCACAACACCTGCGAGATGCTGACGGATCGACGTCATCTCGGCTCTTAAGCCGCGCATGTCGTCCTTAATCCCGGAGATGTCGATCCGTATCGCCCGCAGATGCTCCAGTACGATGTTGTCCGGCTCGGCCATGGCGTCAGCCCACCGAGCCTTCCAGGCTGATCGAGATCAGCTTCTGGGCCTCGACGGCGAACTCCATCGGCAGCTGTTGCAGCACGTCGCGGACGAAGCCGTTGACGATCAGCGCAGTCGCCTCCTCCTCGGAGAGGCCGCGCTGCTGGCAGTAGAACTTCTGGTCCTCGGAGATCTTCGAGGTGGTGGCCTCGTGCTCGAAAACCGCCGAGGCGGTCTTCGACTCGATGTAGGGCACGGTATGCGCGCCGCACTGGTCGCCGATCAGCAGCGAGTCGCAATTGGTGAAGTTGCGCGCGCCCTTGGCCTTCTTGTGCGCCGAGACGAGGCCGCGATAGGTGTTCTGCGACCGGCCGGCCGAGATGCCCTTCGAGATGATCCGGCTCGTCGTGTTCTTGCCGAGATGGATCATCTTGGTGCCGGAATCGACCTGCTGCATGCCGTTCGACACCGCGATCGAGTAGAACTCGCCCCGAGAGTTGTCGCCGCGCAGGATGCAGGACGGGTACTTCCAGGTGATCGCCGAGCCGGTCTCGACCTGCGTCCACGAGATCTTCGAGTTCGCGCCGCGGCAATCGCCGCGCTTGGTGACGAAGTTGTAGATGCCGCCGCGGCCTTGCGAATCGCCCGGGTACCAGTTCTGCACCGTCGAGTACTTGATCTCGGCATCGTCGAGGGCGACGAGCTCGACCACCGCGGCGTGGAGCTGGTTGTCGTCGCGGCGCGGGGCGGTGCAGCCCTCGAGATACGAGACGTAGGAGCCCTTGTCGGCGATGATCAGCGTGCGTTCGAACTGGCCGGTGTCACGCTCGTTGATGCGGAAATAGGTCGACAGCTCCATCGGGCAGCGCACGCCCGGCGGGATGTAGACGAACGAGCCGTCGGAGAAGACCGCCGAATTCAGCGTCGCGAAGAAGTTGTCGGTAACCGGCACGACCGAGCCGAGGTACTTCCGCACCAGCTCGGGGTGCTCGCGCAGGGCCTCCGAGATCGGCATGAAGATGACGCCGGCCTTGGCGAGTTCGGCCTTGAAGGTGGTGGCGACCGAGACCGAATCGAACACCGCATCGACCGCGACGCGACGCTCGGGGGCGATGCCCTCCAGCAGCTCGACCTCGCGCAGCGGGATGCCGAGCTTCTCGTAGGTCTTCAGGATCTCGGGATCGATCTCGTCGAGCGACTGCGCCGCCTTGCGCTTCGGCGCAGCGTAGTAATACAGCTCGTTGTAGTTGATCGTGTCGTACTCGACCCGCGCCCAGTTCGGCTCCTTCATGGTGAGCCAGCGGCGATAGGCGTCGAGGCGCCACTCGAGCATCCACTCCGGCTCGTCCTTCTTGGCCGAGATGAAGCGGATCACGTCCTCGGAGAGGCCCTTCTCGGACTTCTCCATCTCGATCGTGGTCTCGAACCCGTACTTGTACTGATCGACATCGATGGCGCGGACGCGATCGACCGTCTCCTGCACTGCAGGCATACCCGTCTCCTACCGCTGACGGCTTCAAGGGCCGCGAGGTGATGACACGGCCGGAAGGGGCTGCATGCTCATGCGGCCCGTTCCCGGCGCTTATATAGGGACGAAACCAGCCGATCGAAGGCCGCGAGGAACCTTTCCCCGTCCTCCTGCCGGCTGCTCCAGCCCAAACTCACGCGCAGCGCCCCCGCGGACAGGGCGGAATCGACCCCCATCGCCGCGAGCACGCCGGAGCGCGACACCTTGCCCGAGGCGCAGGCCGCCCCGGACGAGACCGCCACGCCGTCGAGATCGAGGGCGATCAGGGCCGTCTCGGCCTTGAGCCCCGGCACCGCGACGCAGATCGTATTCGGCAGTCGCTCGGCTCCCGTCCCGAACACCACCGCATCGGGTGCCCGCGCCCGCAGGCCGGCCTCGATCGCGTCGCGCAGAGAGGCGAGGCGCAGGGACTCCGCCGGCATCGCCGCCAGCGCCTGCTCGGCGGCGACCCCGAATCCGGCGATGCCCGGCACATTCTCGGTCCCGGCCCGCAGCCGCCCCTCCTGCCCGCCACCAGCCAGGAAAGCAGGCTCCAGAGTCGCCCCCTCCCCGAGCACGATCGCGCCGACGCCCTTCGGCGCGCCGAGCTTGTGCCCCGACAGGGTCACGGCGTCGGCACTGAATATATTGCGCGCAATGGATATTCGTCCAGCGGCCTGGACCGCATCGCTGTGGACGAGGGCGCCGTGCTGGCATGCGAGCGCCGCAATCCTCGCCAAGGGCTGGATGACGCCGGTCTCGTTGTTGGCCGCCTGCACCGACACCAGGGCCACGACACCCTCGGCGGCGAGGATGGCGAGCCGTTCCTCCAGCACGTCGAGGCGCACGATTCCGTCGGCATCGACCGGCAGAACCTCGACGGCCTCGGTGGGGAAGCGATGCCCATGCAGGCCGCAAGGGTGCTCGGTCGCACCGATGAGGAGCCGGCTCGGAGCCGCCAGGCCGCGCCGGCGGAGAGCGCCCGACAGGACGGCGTTCGCCGCCTCGGTCCCGCCGCTGGTGAACACCACCCGCGATGGCGCCGCCCCGACGAGGGACGCAACCTTGGCCCGCGCCGCCTCGACGGCGGACCGCGCCGCCCTCCCCTCGCGATGGACTGAGGACGGGTTGCCGGGCAGAGCGACGAGCGCATGCGCGACCGCCTCCGCCACCTCGGGCCGCACGGGCGAGGTCGCGTTGTGGTCGAGGTAGGCGCGCGCGCGCTCCATGCGCTGAATTCCTTTGCCTTTCCCCCCGGGGGCCGTGCTAAGGCCCGCCCCCGGACACAACTATGATCGGACGGTGAGTGCTCGCCGGCTCGAGGCGCGGGATCGCAGCACCTGCTCTTTAGAACTGTTCTAGGTACCTAGAACAGTTCTAAGGGTGCTTTTATGGGAGACGGGACCCGAGTCAAGGTTCCGGCTCGGGCTCCCGATTCGCCTCTGCGCCGCAGTCGCGCACGCTTGAAAGCCGCACGCACCCTTGAAGCCTGAAAGAGGTGGTTCATGCCCGAGGTCATCTTCGCCGGTCCCGCCGGTCGGCTGGAAGGGCGCTACCAGGCGCCGAAGCAACGGGGCGCACCAATCGCCATCGTGCTGCATCCGCACCCGCAATTCGGCGGCACGATGAACAACCAGATCGTGTACAATCTCTTCTACACGTTCGCGAATCGCGGCTTCGCGGCCCTGCGCTTCAACTTCCGCGGCGTCGGCCGCAGCCAGGGCTCGTTCGATCACGGCGTCGGCGAGTTGTCGGATGCGGCGGCCGCCCTCGACTGGGTCCAGGCAGTCAATCCCGAGGCGCGGGCCTGCTGGATCGCCGGGGTGTCGTTCGGCTCCTGGATCGGCATGCAGCTCCTGATGCGCCGCCCCGAGATCGAGGGCTTCATCTCGATCGCCGCGATGGCCAACCGCTACGATTTCAGCTTCCTCGCCCCCTGCCCCTCCTCCGGCCTGTTCGTGCACGGCTCCGAGGACCGGGTCGCGCCGGCCCGCGAGGTGATGCCGGTGATCGAGAAGGTGAAGACCCAGAAGGGGGTCATCATCGAGCACCAGATCGTCGACGGCGCCAACCACTTCTTCGACGGCAAGGTCGAGGAGCTGACCCAGACGGTCGATACCTACCTCGACAAGCGGCTGGGCAAGCGGGACGAGGCGGCGTAGCGGATCGGGATCTGCCATCCCGCGGCAGATCTCCGACCCTCCGCGTCATCCCGGGCTCCGCTACGCGGCCCCGGACCGACACGGCGGGCGGCACCTCGCCGATGCGCTTCATGGCCGGAGGACCGGTCTCAATCCGGCACCGTGATCCCGCTCAGATCCACGTTCGGCTCCGGGTAGCGCGGGTCCATCGCCTCCAGGGTGCCGGCGATCAGCCGGGCCACCGCGAGGTTGCGGAACCACTTGCGGTTTGCCGGCACCACGTGCCAGGGCGCGAGCCGCGTGCCGCAGAGCGTCAGCGCGTCCTGGAACGCCGCCTGGTAGGAATCCCACGCCTGCCGCTCGACGAGGTCGGCGGGGTCGAACTTCCAGGTCTTGGTCGGGTCGGCGAGCCGGGCCTCGAGCCGTTGCTTCTGCTCCGCCTTCGAGATGTGCAGGAAGATCTTGAGCACCGTGGTGCCCGAGAGGGTGAGGAGGCGCTCGAAATCGTTGATGAGATCGTAGCGCGGGCGCCAGAGCGCCTCGGGCACCAGTTCCTTCACCCGGACGATCAGCACGTCCTCGTAATGGCTGCGGTTGAACACCCCGATCAGGCCGCGGGCCGGCACCTCGCGGTGGTAGCGCCACAGGAAATCGTGGTCGAGCTCCTCCGGGCTCGGGGTCTTGAACGACGAGACCCGGCACCCTTGCGGGTTCACGCCCTCGAAGACGTGGCGGATCGTCCCGTCCTTGCCGCCGGTATCGATCGCCTGGAGCACCACCAGCAGGCTGCGCCGGCGCTCGGCATAGAGCCGCTCCTGGAGTGCCTGGATGCGGGCGCGCACCTCCACCAGCTCCGCCTCGGCGGCGGCCTTGCCGTCGGAGGAGCCCGGCGCGTCCGGGTCGATCTCGGCGAGCCGGCACGGCGCCTCGGGGCGGGACTGGACGACCCCCGGCGGCGGCACCGGGATCGTCGCGCCGTGCTCGGCGAGGAAGCCCGGGCTCGCCGCGGCCAGCGATCCGGCGTCGCTCGCCCAGGCGGCGGAGGACGGGCGCGGATGGCCGGGAAACGAAACCGGCTTGTCTTTCGGGTTCTTCTTCGACATCGGGAAGTGGGGACTCCGGCGGGGACAGTGGCGTGCGACGGATCGTGACGAGATCAACGACGGCCCAGCGGGGCCGTTCCGAGAGGACCGACCGGTGAGCCGAGCGCCGCTCTACTTCGTGCGCCACGGCGAGACCGATTGGAACGCCGAGGGCCGCCTTCAGGGACAGCGCGACACGCCGCTCAACCGCAAGGGGCTCGCACAGGCGGCGGAGGCGGGCGAGCGCCTGCGCGGTCTCCTCGGCGAGGCCGTCGGCACACTGCCCTATCTCGCGAGCCCGATGGAGCGGACCCGGCACACGATGGAGGGGCTGCGCCGGGCGCTCGGGCTCGATCCCGCCGGCTACACGATCGATCCGCGCCTGCGCGAGATCGGCTTCGGCGCCTGGGAGGGCCTGACCTGGAAGGATGTCCGGCGCTCGGACCCCGCCCGGTCCCAGGCACGGGACCGCGACCGCTGGGGCTTCTGCCCACCGGGCGAGGGTGCGGAGAGCTATGCCATGGTGGCCGCGCGGGTGCGCCCGGTCCTCGACGCCCTCGACCGCCCGACGGTGATCGTGGCCCATGGCGGCGTCGCCCGCGCCGCGATGGTGGCCCTGGGGACGGCCTCGACCGAGGAGGCGCCCCATCTGGAGATCCTGCAAGGCCGGATCCTGGTCTTCGAGGCCGGCACGCGGCGCTGGGCCTGACCCCCCGCGTTTTGTCACCCGGCATGCCTTGAACCGGCCCCGGTTCTCGTCCACCTCCCGCCTGCCCGTGATCGGGACGAACGCTGCACGAGAGACCGGGTCGGACCGGTGCCTCGACGTCAACGGCCCGCCCGGGCCAGCGGAGTCGCTTGATGAACCACATCCCCGGGACCGTCCGCACGCCCAGCCCCGGGACGCGCCAGCCGGCCGTTGCGCCCGCAGGCGCGGCGGTGCTCCGCGGCCCCGTGCGGCCGGACCTCATCCGCGACGAGGTGCTGGCCGAGATCTTTCGCGAGACCGCCCGGGCCCGCCCCGACCATACGGCGCTGATCGACGCGGCGAGCGGCACCAACTCGGCCTCGCGCACCCGCCTGTCCTATGCCGAGGTCGACCGGCGCTCGGACGCGATCGCCGCGGGCCTCGCGGCGCGAGGGATCGGGCCCGGCGACGTGGTCGGCCTGTGGATGGCGCGCTCGCCCGACCTCTTGGTGGCGCAGATCGGCATCACCAAGGCCGGCGCCGCCTGGCTGCCCTTCGACGCCGAGGCGCCATCCGACCGGGTCGCGGTCTGCCTGAAGGATGCCGACGCCAAGGCGCTGATGACCTCGGCGGCGCTGAAGGCCAAAGCCCCCGCCGACGCCTGCCCGGCCCTGACCCCGGACGAGATTGCAGCGGCCGCGAACGGCCCGGCCCCGGACCTGCGCGCCGCCGGCCTCACGCCGGAGCATCCGGCCTACCTGATCTATACCTCGGGCTCGACCGGCGTGCCCAAGGGCATCGTCATCAGCCACCGCAACATCTGCCATTTCCTGCGTTCGGCCAACGACCTCTACGGTGTTACCGGCGACGACGTGGTGTTCCAGGGCGCCTCGGTCGCCTTCGATCTCTCGATGGAGGAGATCTGGGTTCCGTATCTGGCCGGCGCGACCCTGTTCGTGGCGAGCCCGGCCCAGATGGGCGACGCCGAGGCCCTGCCCGACATCCTGATCGAGGCCGGCATCACCGTTCTCGACACGGTGCCGACCTTGCTCGGGCTGATGACCAAGGACGTGCCGGCCTTACGGCTGATCCTGCTCGGCGGCGAGGCGCTGCCCGAGCCGCTGATCGCCCGCTGGGCGAACGGCTCGCGCAAGCTGTTCAACACCTATGGGCCGACCGAGGCGACGGTGGTGGCGACCGCCGCCGAGATGAAGCCGGGCGATCCGGTCACGATCGGCGGGCCGATCGCCAACTACACCGCCTATATCGCCGACGAGGCGCTGACCCTCGTCGGACCGGGCGTGCAGGGCGAGTTGCTGATCGGCGGCCCTGGCGTCGCCACGGGCTATCTCGCCCGGCCGGAGCTGACGGCGGACAAATTCGTCGCCAACCCCTATGGCGGCGACGGCTCGGACCCGGTGCTCTACCGCTCCGGCGACGCGGTCTCGCTCGATTCGGCCGGCCGCATCGTCTTCCACGGCCGCATCGACGACCAGGTGAAGGTGCGCGGCTTCCGGGTCGAGCTCGGCGAGATCGAGTCCCGCATCCAGGTGCAGCCCGGCATCGCCTCGGCGGCGGTGGTCCTGCGCCAGGATGACGGCGTCGACCGGCTCGTGGCCTTCGTGGTGCCGGAGCGCGGCAGCGCTTCCCAAACAGGAAACGCGCGCGGGGGGGAGTTCGACCGCGGGCGGCTGCGGGCGGCGCTCGCCGAGACGATGCCGCCCTACATGATCCCGGCGCATTTCGAGGCGGTGGAGAGCCTCCCGGTTCTCGCCGCCTCCGGCAAGGTCGACCGCAAGGCCCTGCGGGCCCGGCCGCTCGCCGTGGTCGAGACCTCGGGCGAGCAGGAGGAGCCGCGCGACGAGACCGAGGCCGCGCTTCTCGCCGCCGCCCACAAGGTGTTCGGCAACCAGCCGATCTCGTTCGAGGCCGATTTCTTCGGCGATCTCGGCGGGCATTCGCTGCTCGCGGCGCGCTTCGTCTCGGCGGTGCGCGAAGTGCCGGCACTCGCCGCCATCACCCTCCAGGACGTCTATAACGGCCGCAGCTTGCGCGCCATGTCCGAGGCCCTGGTCGCCCGCACCGGCGGCGCGGGGGCGACGGCTGCGACCCACGACCTGTCGTTCGCGCCGCCGCCGCTGCTGCGCCGCTTCCTGTGCGGCCTCGCGCAAGCCATCGCGCTGCCCTTCGTGATCGCGCTCGCCACCGCCCAGTGGCTCGGCATCTTCGTCACCTACCTGCTCATCACCGGTGGCGATCTCGGCTTCTTCTCCGAGATGGCGGTGCTGCTGCTGGTCTATATCGGCCTCAACGCCGTCACGGCGTTGATCGCCATCGCGGTGAAATGGCTGGTGCTGGGGCGGACCAAACCGGGGCGCTACCCGCTCTGGGGCACCTATTACTTCCGCTGGTGGCTGACCCAGCGCCTGACGCCGCTCGTCCACGTCAAGTGGCTCCAGGGCTCGCCGATGATCCGCATCTACCTGCGGCTCTTGGGCGCCAAGATCGGCAAGGACGCGCTGATCTCCGACATCGAGATCGGCGCCCCGGACCTCGTCAGCATCGGCCGCGGCGCCTCCCTCGGCGGCCGGCTGACGCTCGCCAATGCCGAGGTGGTCGGCAACGAGCTGGTGATCGGCCGGGTCTCGATCGGCGACGACGTCGCCATCGGCACCTCCTGCGTCGTCGGCTACGACACCCGCATCGAGGACCACGCCGAACTGGCCGACCTCACCACCGTGCCGTCGGGCACCGTGGTCGGCCGCGCCGAAGCCTGGGACGGCTCGCCCGGCCGCAAGGTCGGCATGGTCGATCTCTCGACCATCCACCCGGAGCCGGAGGTCTCGCGCGAGCGCCGGGCCGCGTTCTTCGTGATCTACGCGGTCCTCTTGGCGGCGATCCCGGCGGTGGGCCTGCTGCCGATCTTCCCGGCCTTCTACATCTTCGACCAGATCAGCGATTCGCTGGCGACGATGACGGACGTGGATTACCACGTCTACCTGCCGCTCCTGACCTGGCCGACGGCGATGCTGATGACCGCCGGCACGGTCGGGCTGATCGCCGGCATCCGCTGGCTGGTGCTGCCACGCCTGCGCGAGGGCAGCTACTCGATCCATAGCGGCATCTACCTGCGCAAATGGGCGGTGGCGCTCGCCGCCGAGGTGACGCTGGAGACCCTGTCGTCGCTCTTCGCCACCGTCTACATGCGGGCCTGGTACCGGCTGATGGGCGCCGGGATGGGCCAGGGCGCCGAGATCTCCACCAACCTCGCGGGCCGCTACGATCTCGCCGAGGTGGGCCCGCGCAACTTCATCGCCGACGAGGTCGTCTACGGCGAGGAGGAAGTGCGCCGCGGCGTGATGGAGCTGGCCCCGGTCCGAACCGGCGCCCGTGTCTTCGTCGGCAACGATGCGGTGGTGCCGCCCGGCGCCATCATCCCGGACGACGTCCTGATCGGCATCAAGTCGAAGCCGCCGGCCAACGACCGCATGGCGCCGGGCGAGACCTGGTTCGGCTCGCCGCCGATCAAGCTGCCGGTCCGCCAGAAGGTCGATCTCGGCCTGGCCCAGACCTTCGAGCCCGGGATCTGGCCGCGGATCCGCCGCGGCGTGTTCGAGGCGTTCACCTCCTCGTTCTCGCCGATGCTGTTCATCACCTTCGCCATCCTGGCGATCGACTTCGTGTTCTACCCGGCGATCCTGGCCGGCGACTGGAGCGGGCTGGCCATCAGCTTCGTCGCCACCAGCGTGGTGATCGCGGTGTTGCAGACCCTGGTGGTCATCGCCGTGAAGTGGCTGCTGATGGGCCGCTACGAGCCCGGCATGCACCCGATGTGGTCGTGGTGGGCGATGCGGACCGAGGCGGTGGCGGTGATGTATTGGGGCCTGGCCGGCAAGGTGCTGCTCGAGCACCTGATGGGCACGCCGTTCCTGCCCTGGGTGCTGCGGCTGTTCGGCACCCGCACCGGGGAGGGCGTGTGCCTGCTCGCCACCGACATCACCGAATTCGACTGCGTCACGATCGGCGACTTCGCCTCGGTCAACCGGATGTCGGCGCTCCAGACCCATCTCTACGAGGACCGGGTGATGAAGGTCGGCCGGGTCGAGGTCGGCCGCGGCGTCAGCGTCGGCGCCTTCGCGACGGTGCTCTACGACACCAAGGTCGGCGACTATGCCCAGCTGCGCCCGCTCACCATCGTGATGAAGGGCGAGACGATCCCCGCCCATTCCCGCTGGGAGGGCGCCCCGGCGGTGCCGGTGGTGCAGCGGGCGATGGCGGCGGAATAGGCGTTTCGCCGTCGATGCGTCGGCGGTTCGCGCGAACCTCCGGCGCCGGTCGATACGCCGGGGGTCGGTTCGTCCGGCGCGGCCGGCGGGACCTGGGCCCTTCAGCCCAGAACATCCTCCCGCTCCGCCCCGGCCCGGATCAACGCCGCCACCAGATCCGGCTTCTCCTCGTGGGCCAGATGGCCGAGACCGCGCAGCAGCTCGACCCGCGCCCGGCTGCCGAGGCGGTCGGCGAGGCCGAAGGACACGTCCGGGGCGATGGTGCGGTCCTGCCCGCCGACGATCAGCAGGAGCGGGGCCGCCAGGCGGGACAGGTCGCGGTCGAGGGGGACGAGGTCCCAATGCGCCATCATGCCGAGCGCCCCGGCGACGTGGCCCGGGGTCTGGAACAGGCGCCGGTACAGGTCGAGGCCGGTGCGGTCGAGGGTCGAGCCGGTGCCGTGGATCAGGCGCTCCACCGCCGCCCGGTCGGCCGACCAGGCGAAGACCCGCGGCGTCACCGGGTTGAGGAACAGGGCGCGGGCCATCGCCGGGAAGATGAAGCCGGCCATGCCCGGAAAGGGCTTGAGCGCCGCGTTGAGCCCGACGACGAGGCGCGGCGCCAGCGCACCATCGAGGCAGAGCCGCGCCAGGATCGCGGCGCCTGCGGAATGGCCGACCGCAATCTCGGGCCGAGCGTCGAGGGCGCGCAACAGGTCGGCGAGCGCACGGGCCATGCGCGGCAGGGACGGCGTCGGCAGCGGATCGGTGAAGCCGTGGCCCGGCAGGTCGGGGGCGATCACCCGGAAGTCGCGGGCGAGCAGCGGCAGGAGTCCGCGCCAGGAATGGGTCGCCGCGCCGGTGCCGTGGACGAGGAGCAGGGCCGGTCCTGCGCCCGCCTCCTGCACGTGCCAGGTCAGACCGCCGGCCGCGACGAAGCGGCTCGCCTCGCGGTTTGGCCAGTCGCGGCCCTCCCGGGGGAAGGCGGGTCGGTCGTCGGTCGGGGCCATGGCGGTCAGCATGCGGGGGCCGCCTCGCGCACCGCCTTCGTCAGGCGCGCGGCATCGGCCTGCGGCATGGCGAGGTAGCGCGCCGCCATCGCGGCGGCGAGCGCCCGGGCGGAATCCTGCGGGCGGGCGGCGGTGTCGATCACCAGGGCGCGCGTGCCCTCGGCGGCCAGCGCCCGGGCCGCCGCGAGGGCATCCGTTCCCGCCTGCGCCCGGCCGGGCGCACCGGAGCGGGCGATATTGGCCCGGCCGTCGGTGAGGAGCAGCACCACCGGACTTCGGCCCGCGCGGCGCTCGGTGGCGGCGAGCCGTCCCGCCGCCTCGATGCCGGCCGCCAGCGGGGTGCCGCCGCCGCCCGGCAGGGACGCGAGCGCCCGCTTCGCCCGCACCAGCGAACGGGTGGGGGCGAGCAGCAGGTCGGCGCCGCGGCCCCGGAAGGCCACCAGGGCGACCCGGTCGCGCCGGACGTAGCACTCGGCGAGCAGCGATTCGACCGCGCCCTTGGCCTCGGCCAATCGTTCGAGCGCGGCCGAGCCGGAGGCGTCGACCGCGAAGATCGTGGTGGTCTCGCGCGTCTGGACCAGGCGGCGGATGCGCAGGTCGTCGGCGGTGATGCGCAGGCGCGCCTGGCCCTCGCCGCGGCGCAGGCGCTGCCAGGGGGCGGCGGCCCGCAGGGTCTCGATCAGGGCGAGGCGCCCACGGCGCGGATCGCCCGGGCGCGTGCCGACCGGACGGCCGCGCTGCGCCGCGGCGGCGGCACCCGCGCGGCCGGCGCCCGGGCTGCGCGTGCGGGGCCCGTCGCCGCCGAGCAGGCGGGCGAGGAGACCGGGCGGCAGGCTCGCCGCCGCGGCGGCGAGGATGCGGTCCTCGTCACCGTCCTGACCGGCGGGTCCGGCCTCGTCGTGCTCCGGCGGCGGCGCGGCCGGGTCGTCCTGGGTTTCAGGCGCCTCCTCCTGCGGCCAGCGGCGCGCCCGGGGGGCGAGCACCAGGGCGGTGGCGCGAGCCAGATCGGAATCGTCCACCGCGTCCCGGTCAGCCAGGGCCGCGTGCCATCGTGCCACCCGCAGGGCCAGGAGCGGCGCGCGCAAGGATGCGATGCCGAGGCGCAGGGCGAGGGCACAGAGCGTGTCGGCGGCGTCGGGCGGGAGAGCGGGTCGCATTAGGCTGGCCGCCGCGAGAGCCGGATGGGGCGGCGCGGCCATGAGGGCACTCACCGGCACGCCGTCGAGGTCGAGGTGAACCGCAAGCCGGTCGGCGAGGCCGGCCGGCACCGCCTCGTCATCGCCCTCCCCTTCGTCGAGGAGCACGAGACCGAACCGGGCCGGGTGCCGGGTCGCGATGCCGTCGCGGGCGACCTCGACGAGGCCGGCATCGAGCGCTTGCGCGATCCGCGCCGCGGTGCCGGGGCTCAGCCGTTCGGCCATCGGCACCACCATCACGCCGCCATGGCTGCGGGCCAGCAGGCCCGGCTGCGCCACCGGACGGCCGGTCGCCAGGGTCGCCGGCAGGTCGAGGCCGCCGAGGAGCGCGTCGTCGGCGATGCCGGCCGGCAGGCGGGTCACCGTCACGCCTTCGGGGAGGCCGCGGCGCAGCCGGTCGAGCCAGGCTTCCCGCACCGGGCCGGGGCGGGCGCGCAGCACGAGGCCGGTGCCCGCCGGATCGAGGGCGACGAGATCCGCCGCCAGGCAGGCGTCGCCCCAGACCGCCTCCGTCGCGGCGCTCACCCGAGGACCTCGGCCGAGGCGCGGGCGATCCGCGCCTCGGATCCGGCCTCGTCGAGGGGGTTGCGGCGCAGGCGATGGCTCAGGCAACTCGGAGCGACCTCGCGCAGATGGTCGATGGTCACGGTCGCGGCGCCGTCGAGGCTCGCCACGGCGCGAGCGGTCCGCATGAGGGTGAGTTCTCCGCGCAGCCCGTCGGTGCCGAGCGCGAGGCACAGGCGGGCCGCCGCCTCCAGCACCGCATCCGGCACGGTGACGCCGGGCAGGCTCGCCCGGGCCGCCAGGATCGCCTGCCCCAGCCGCGCCTCCTCCGCCGCCCACTCGGCCGCGAACCCGGCGGGATCGCGCTCATAGGCGTCGCGGCGGCGCACGATCGTCACCCGGCTGGCGAGGTCGGTCGGCGTCGTCACCGTGACGGCGAGGCCGAAGCGGTCGAGGAGCTGCGGGCGCAGCTCGCCCTCCTCCGGATTGCCGCTGCCGACGAGGACGAAGCGCGCCGGGTGGCGCAGGCTCAGGCCCTCGCGCTCGACGGTGTTGATCCCGGAGGCCGCCACGTCGAGGAGCAGGTCGACGAGGTGATCCTCCAGCAGGTTGACCTCGTCGATGTAGAGGAAACCCCGGTTGGCGCGGGCGAGCAGCCCCGGCTCGAACGCCTTCTCGCCGGCGCCGAGCGCCCGGCCGAGATCGAGGGCGCCGACGACTCGGTCCTCGGTGGCGCCGAGCGGCAGGTCGACCACCGGCACCGGCACGGTGGTGACGGTGAGCCCCTGACCCCGGCGCGCGGCGCAAGCCGGGCAGAGGGCGGCAGCGGCGACCGGATCGCAGGAATAGGCGCAGCCCGCCACGGCCCGCATCGGCGGCAGCAGGGCGGCCAGCGCCCGCACGGCGGTGGACTTGCCGGTGCCGCGATCGCCGAAGACCAGCACCCCCCCGACCGTGGGATCCACCGCCGCGACCAGAAGCGCACGCCGCATCGCCTCCTGCCCGACGATGGCCGAGAACGGATAGGGCGGGCGGGCCGTCGCCTCAGGGAGCGCGGCGGCATCCACGACGGTCGGCGTCGCGAAGCCCGGCTTGGGAGCCCGCCGGGACAGGGCCGATTGGGTGGGGGCCACGGGTCGAGTCCTCGCGGGTGAACGTGGAAGGCAGGATCGGACGGGGCGATGAGATTGTCGAACGAAATTGACGGTCGATTGATGTGAGACCAACGGTCGTTGAAAACGACCTTTGATTCGATTCTCGGGTTCTCGCCACGTCTCTGGCTTGACCTCGAAAATTCGAGATGGGTCAAC
>NZ_LABX01000366.1 GCF_001043915.1 Methylobacterium aquaticum
GCGGTGCCCCGGCCGAGACCGCAACGGATCACCTCCCGGACCCGAGCCCCGCCCCGGCCGTGCATCCCGACGCGCTCGCCTACGTGATCTACACCTCCGGCTCGACCGGACGGCCCAAGGGCGTGATGGTCCCCCACCGCGCCCTCGCCAACATCCTGGCCAGCATGGCCGAGAAACCAGGTCTGGCTGCGCACGACACCATCCTGGCGCTGACCTCGCTGTCCTTCGACATCGCCGTCCTCGAACTCCTCCTGCCCCTCACCGTCGGCGCCCGCATCGTGCTCGCCTCCCGCGCCCAGGCCCGCGACCCCGACGCGCTCCTCGCCCTGGTGCGCACCCACGCCGTCGACGTGGTCCAGGCCACCCCCACCACCTGGCGCCTCATCGGCGGCGGACACGGCCTGCCCGAAACCTGCCGGCGCTGGTGCGGCGGCGAGGCGCTGCCCTCAGACCTCGCCCGCGAACTCGCCGGGTCGCAGGGACAAACACGGGCCTGGAACCTCTACGGCCCGACCGAGACCACGATCTGGTCGGCCTGCGCAGCCCTGCCTCCCGGCAGGACCGCCGAGCCGGATCTCGGGGAGGCGGTGGCCGCCACCGTGCTGCGGGTGCTCGACGCCGACGGGCATCCGGCGCCGGCGGGCCTGCGGGGCGAGCTAATGATCGGGGGCGAGGGGCTGGCCCGCGGCTATCTCGGCCGGCCCGGGCTCACCGCCGAGCGCTTCCTGCCCGACCCGTTCGGGCCGCCGGGGTCGCGGCTCTACCGCACCGGCGACCTGGCGGGCCGGGACGCGGACGGGCGGCTGCTCTACCGCGGCCGGGCGGACGACCAGGTGAAGATCCGCGGTCACCGGATCGAGCCGGGCGAGATCGAGGCCCGTCTCCTGGCTCTGCCGGGGGTGGCGCAGGCGGCGGTGACGGCGCGGCCGGGTCCGACGGGGTTGCGGCTCCTGGCCTATGCGGTGGCACGCGCCGGGGCGGTGCTCGACGGGCCGGCTCTGCGCGCGGCGCTGGCTGAGGCGCTGCCGGACTACATGGTGCCCGTGCAAGTGACGGTGCTGGAGCACCTGCCGCAGACGCAGAACGGCAAGCTCGACCGCCGGGGGCTGCCGGCG
>NZ_LABX01000367.1 GCF_001043915.1 Methylobacterium aquaticum
ATGATCGGGGGCGAGGGGCTGGCCCGCGGCTATCTCGGCCGGCCCGGGCTCACTGCCGAGCGCTTCCTGCCCGACCCGTTCGGGCCACCGGGGTCGCGGCTCTACCGCACCGGCGACCTGGCGGGCCGGGACGCGGACGGCCGGCTGCTCTACCGCGGCCGGGCGGACGACCAGGTGAAGATCCGCGGTCACCGGATCGAGCCGGGCGAGGTCGAGGCCCGTCTCCTGGCTCTGCCGGGGGTGGGTCAGGCGGCGGTGACGGCGCGGCCGGGTCCGACGGGGTTGCGGCTCCTGGCCTATGCGGTGGCGCGCGCCGGGGCGGTGCTCGACGGGCCGGCTCTGCGCGCGGCGCTGGGTCAGGCGCTGCCGGACTACATGGTGCCCGTGCAAGTGACGGTGCTGGAGCACCTGCCGCTGACGCCGAACGGCAAGCTCGACCGCCGGGCGCTGCCGGAGCCGGAGGCGCCGGCAACATCTCGTCATATCGCGCCGCAGACCGAGACCGAGCGGGTGCTGGCGGGGATCTGGCGGGACGTGCTCGGCCTGCCGCAGGTCGGCATCTCCGAAAACTTCTTCGCGGTCGGCGGCGACTCGATTCAGGCCATCCGCGTCGTCTCGCGCCTGCGCGAGCGCTTCGACCGGCTGCTGACCCCCCGGGACGTCTTCGCCCTGCCCACCATCGCGGAATTCGCGCGCCGGCTCGACGAGCCGGTCGCCGCCCCGCCCCCCGCCGCGCGCCGCCTCGACGCGCTGCTCTCGGAATTCGAGCAGGCCTGAGATGGGCGAGCCGCACCTGTCCGACATCGCCCGGCGCTTCGCCGCCCTCCCGCCGGAGAAGCGCCGGCCCTTCATCGAGCGGGCCGCGGAGGCGGGGATCGACCTCGCCGCCCTCCCCGTACCGCCGGGGCTGGCGGATGCGGGCTGGAGCGTCGCATCCCGCGCACAGAGGCGGCTGTGGTTCCTCTGGCGCCTCGATCCCGGCAATCCGGCCTATCACATCTCCGGCGCCGTGCGCCTCGTCGGACCGCTCGATCCGGACCTTCTGCGGGAGAGCCTCGGCATCCTCGTCGCCCGGCACGACGCCCTGCGCACCCGCTTCCGCCAGGCCGAGGCGATCGTGGAGCAATGCGCAGGCCCGCCTGCGCCGATCGACCTCCCTGTCGATGACCTCGCCGGGCTCGTTTCGGAGGCGCGCGCGGCGCGGGCCGCCGCGCTCGCAGAGGCCGAGCGCGAGGCGCCCTTCGACCTTGAAGCCTCACCGCCGCTGCGCGCCCGCCTGACCCGCCTGAGCC
>NZ_LABX01000368.1 GCF_001043915.1 Methylobacterium aquaticum
CGAGCGGCTGTCGGCGAAGACGATCTCGAGCTTGGCGCCGCCGAGACTCTTGAGACCGCCGCCCAGGAGACCGAGCGCCTGAACGGCGAGGGCGTCGCGGCGATCGTCGGCGGCTTCGCCAGCGGGCTCTGCGCCACCGCAAGCCAAGCGGCCTCGCGCTACGACCTGCCCTACCTGATCGATGTCGGCGTCGCCGACCAGCTGACCAAGCGCGGCCTGAAGAACACGTTCCGGTTCTCGCCGAGCTTCGGCATGGTCACCAAGGACGCCCTCGAGCGCCTCGTGGCGCTCAACGACGCCGCCGGCAAGCCGGCCCGCACCGTCGTGATCGTGCACGAGGACGGCCTGTTCGGCTCGGGCCTCGCCAAGCTGCTCCAGGCGGAGCTGCCGAAGCTCGGCTTCGAGATCCTGGAGACGGTGTCGCATCCGAGCCCGGCCCGCGACATGGCGAACGTGGTCCTGCGCATCCGCTCGCTCCAGCCCGACCTCGTCATCCCGTCGAACTACTACGGCGAGTTCGTGCTGCTCGCCCGGACGATGCAGCAGCAGCGAGTCCGCCCGAAGGGCATCTACGCGATCCTCGGCGGCGGCGCCTCGTCCTTGCGCTTCGTCAAGGAGTTCCCGCAGGCGGCCGAGGGCGTGATGGATTGCAACCACTGGCCCGATCCGAAGAACCCGCTGACGGCCGAGCTGCGCAAGCGCACGGAAGCCGCGGGCCGGGCCTTCGCCTACAACGTGCCGATGAACTACTCCGCCGTGCGGCTGATGGCCGAGGCGATCGAGAAGGCCGGCGCGCCCGACCGGCTCAAGATCATCGAAGCCCTGTCGACCCAGAGCTTTGCCAGCGGCGTGATGCCCTACGGCCAGTCGACCTTCGCGAGCGGCCAGAACACCAGCGCGCTGCCGCTCAACACCCAGGTCCAGGACGGCGACGTCAAGGTGATCGCGCCGCCCGCCTTCGCCCAGGCGAAGGCGAACTTCCCCCTGAAGGCGTGACATGTACGCGCCCCAGATCCTGATCGAGGCGGCCCTCAACGGCCTGATGACGGGGGCGGTCTACGCCCTAATCGCCCTCGGGCTGACCCTGGTCTACGGGGTGCTGCACATCATCAACTTCGCGCACGGGGCGCTGCTCACCGTGGCGATGTTCGCAGTCTGGGGCGCCTTCGCGCTGTTCCACGTCGATCCCTATTGGGCGATGCTCGGGATCGTGCCGCTGATGTTTTGCCTCGGCTACGGCCTGCAACGCTTCGTCATCGGCCCGGCGAGCCACGGCAGCGACAACAACGTGCTCCTCGTCACGCTCGGCCTGTCGATCGTGCTGGAGAACGGGCTGCTGGCGCTGTTCCGCTCGGATACCCGGGCGCTCGAGTCCGATGCCGCGCTCCAGGTGGTCGAGCTGGGGCCCCTGCTCCTCTCGACGCCGCGGCTCATCGGCTTTGCCGCCTCGCTCGTCGTCACCGGCCTGCTCTGGCTCGCCCTCAACCGGACCGATACCGGCCGGGCGATCCGGGCGGTGGCGCGGGAGAAGCTGGGGGCGCGCCTCGTCGGCATCGAGGTCGACCACGTCTACGCCGTCACCTTCGGGCTCGGCTGCGCGTGCCTCGCCGTCGCCGCCTGCCTGCTGATGCCGACCTACTACGTCAACCCGCGCTCGGGCGCCGCCTTCGTCCTCGTCGCCTTCACCATCGTGGTGCTCGGCGGCATGGGGTCGATCGCCGGCGCCCTGGTCGGCGGCCTCGTCATCGGGGTGGTCGAGAGCTTTTCCGGTCTGCTCCTCGGCGACAGCCTCGGGCAGATCGGCATCTTCCTGATCTTCATCCTGGTGCTGCTGGTGCGGCCGACCGGCCTGTTCGGAGCCCGCGCATGAGCGCCCGCGACCTTCTTCCCCTCGTCCTCGCCCTGGCGGCGCTCGCCGCCCTGCCCTTCCTCGGGCTGTCCGGCAGCGTCCTCAACTTCCTCGTCACCACGCTCATCATCGCGCTGGCCGGCCTCGGCTGGAACGTGCTCGGCGGCTTCGGCGGCCAGTACTCGTTCGGCCACGCCGCCTTCTTCGGCACCGGCGCCTATGCCACCGCCATCCTCCAGATGAAATTCGGCTGGAACGCCTGGGCCGGGCTCGGAACGGGAATCGGGCTCGGGGCGCTGGTGGGCCTCGCCATCGGCACCCTGAGCTTCCGGGCCGGCCTGCGCGGCTCCTACTTCGCCCTCGTGACCCTCGCCTTCGCGGAGGTCTTCCGGATCCTGGCCAACGCCGCCGACATCACCGGCGGCGCGGCCGGCCTGCTCCTGCCCCTGAAGCCCGGGCTCGCGACCCTGCAATTTGCCGACCGCAAGCTCTTCTACCTCCTCGTCCTCGCCTTCGTGGGCGTGGCGCTCCTGGTCTCGCGCTGGCTCGAGCGCTCGCGCTTTGGCGCCCACCTGATCGCCGTGCGCGAGAACGAGGAAGCGGCCCGGGCGCTCGGGGTCGATGCCCTCGCGGTGAAGCTCGGCGCCATCGCCCTCTCGGCGGCGATCACTGCCGCGGCGGGCGGGCTCTACGTCCAGTCCTTCCTCTACCTCGATGCGGGGGTGGCTTACGGCACCTGGATTTCCGTCGAGGCGCTGCTGGCCCCGATCGTCGGCGGCATCGGCACCGCCTTCGGGCCGCTCGTGGGCGCTCTCGCGCTCCAGGGCCTCGGCGAACTCACCAAGCACCTCGCCGGCGGCATCCCGGGGGTCGATCTCGTGGTGTTCGGCGCCTGCCTGATCGCCGTCATCGCCTTCGCGCCGCGGGGGCTGCTCGGCCTGCGCTGGCGCCGCCGCGCCGTTCCGGTGGGGGCGTGATCCGATGCTCGCCGTCGATTCCCTCACCAAGCGCTTCCAGGGCCTCGTCGCGGTCGACCATGCGTCGCTGACGGTCCCGGCGGGCTCGATCACCGGGCTGATCGGACCGAACGGCGCCGGCAAGACCACTTTGTTCGGGATGATCTCCGGCTTCCTCGCCCCCAGCGAGGGCCGGGTGCTGTTCGAGGGCGAGGACGTGACCGCCGAGGCCCCGCATCTGCGGGCACGCCGCGGCATCGCCCGCACCTTCCAGATCGTCCAGCCCTTCGCCGGCCTGACGGTCGCCGAGAACATCGCGGTCGGCGCTTACTTGCGCCATCCGCGCCGGGCCGACGCGGTGGCGAAGGCCCGCGAGGTCGGGACGCGGGTGGGTCTCGGCGACCAGCTCGACAAGCCGGCCGCCGACCTGACGGTGGCCGGGCGCAAGCGCCTGGAGGTGGCCCGCGCGCTCGCCACCGAGCCGCGGCTCCTTCTCCTCGACGAGGTGCTGGCGGGCCTGAACCCCTCGGAGATCCGCGACATCCTGCCGGTGGTGCGGTCGATCCGCGACGGCGGCGTCACCATCCTGATGATCGAGCACATCATGCAGGCGGTGATGACCCTGTGCGAGGAAGTCTACGTCCTGGCGCAAGGCAGGATGATCGCCTCGGGCCCGCCGCGGCAGGTCTGCGCCGACCCGCAGGTGATCGAAGCCTATCTCGGCAAGGGCGCGGCCGCCCGGATGCGGGCCGGGGAGGCGATCGATGCTTGAGGTTTCAGGCATTCGTGCCGGCTACGGCGCCACCGAGGTCCTGCGCGGCCTCGACCTGACCGTCAAAGCGGGCGAGATCGTCGCGGTGCTCGGCGCCAACGGCGTCGGCAAGACGACGCTGAACAAGGTCCTGTCCGGGATCGTCCCGGCGCGAACCGGCGAGATCCGCTTCGACGGACAGCCGATCACCACGGCCTCGGCCGCGGCGATCGTCGAGGCCGGGCTGATCCACGTGCCGGAAGGCCGCAAGATTTTTCCGAATTTGAGCGTGCGCGAGAACCTGGTGCTCGGCAGCTACCGCCGCGGCCGGGCGCGGCGCGCGCAGACCATCGAACGGGTGTTTTCCACCTTCCCGCGCCTGCGCGAGCGGGCCGCCCAGGCTGCCGGCACCCTCTCGGGCGGCGAGCAGCAGATGCTCGCCATCGGCCGCGGCCTGATGGCCGAGCCGCGCCTTCTCATCCTCGACGAGCCCTCGCTGGGGCTCTCGCCGCTCCTCGTCGAGGAGATGTTCACGCTCGTCCGCACCCTCAACCAGGAAGGCTTGCCGATCATGCTGGTGGAGCAGAACGTGGTGCAGTCGCTCGATCTCGCGACCCGCGCCTACATCCTGGAGAACGGCACCGTCGCGCTGTCCGGCGACGCCGCGACGCTGGCCGCCGACCCGGCCCTACGCCGCACCTATCTGGGGCTTTGAGCGATGGGCATCGTCACCCCGGGCATCGTCCCGGCCACCACGCTGCTGGCCGAACCCGCCCCGGCCTGGCTCGGCCGCTGGACCGCCTTCGCCGCCGATCTCGCGCCCGCCGACATCCCGGAAACGGCGATCGACCGCGCCCGCCTGGTGCTGCTCGACTCGCTCGGCGTCATCGCCGCCGGCCTGCGCGAGCCGGAATGCCGGGCGCTCGCCGAGCGCCTTGCCGCCCGCCGCAAGGGCGAGGCGCCGGCGATCGGCAGCGGCCTGTCCCTCGATCCCCGCGACGCCGCCCTGGTCAACGGAACTGCGGGCACGACCCTCGAACTCGACGAGGGCAACCAATATGCCCGCGGCCACCCTGCGATCCACGTCGTCCCGGCGGCTCTCGCCGCCGCGCAAGGGGTCGGTGCCTCGGGCGCGGAGCTGATCGCGGCCTTGGTCCTCGGCTACGAGATCGGCGCGCGGATCGGCATCGCCTCGAAACTGCGGGTGACGATGCACCCGCACGGCACCTGGGGCACGGTCGGGGCGGCGCTCGCGGTGGCGAAGCTCTTCCGGGCCGACGCCGCCATGATCGGCCGGACGATCGGCCTCGCCTCGTCGCTGGGCTTGAGCACCAGCCGGCGCACGATGCTGGAGGGGGCGACGGTGCGCAACACCTATGCGGGCTTCTCCAACCAGCTCGGCCTCACCGCCTGGGATCTGGCGGAGAGCGGCTTCCTGCCGGAGCGCGACGGCGTCAGTTCGGTCTATGGCGGCATCCTGGCCGAGGATTTTTCCGCCGCCGCGATGGTGGAGGATCTCGGCACCCGCTGGGAGATCGCCCGCAACTACTTCAAGCGCCACGCCGCCTGCCGCTACACCCACGGCGCCCTCGACGCCCTGGCGCAGATCCAGGCCGAGGCCGGACCGATCGACCCGGATTCGGTGCGCTCGGTCGAGGTCGCCACGTATGTGTGGGCGGCGCAGCTCGACCATCCGGCGCCCGGGACGATGCTGGCGGCGAAGTTCTCCCTGCCCTTCGCCCTCGCGGCGGCCCTGGTGCGGGGCGAGGCGAACACTGACGCCTTCCGGGACGAGGCGAGGTCCGACCGCCGCATCCTGTCGCTGGCCCGCCGGGTGATGGTGCAGGAGGACCCGACCATGACGGCGCAGCTCCCGTCCTTGCGCCCGGCCAAGGTCACGCTGACGCTGGCGGATGGCCGCAGGCTCTCGGCCCAGGCGCTCACCAACCGCGGCGACACCGAGGACCCGTATTCGGCGGACGACGTGCGGGAGAAGTTCCGGGCGCTGGCCGGTCCGGTCTGGGGGGCGGAGCGGAGCGAGGAGGTCATCCGCGCGGTGGCGGGGATCGACCGGGCGGAAGGGGTTGGGGCGCTGCTGGCGCTGGTGGCGTGAGCGTCGCCCTGCCGAGAACGCCGACGAACACTCAAGATATGAGACTGGACGCCGAGAGCATCTTCCGACGAAGTGGATACCGGTTCGTCGCAGAACATGCTGCAAAATCAAAGAGCGAGAGAAGCTTCGCGATGGTAACGCAATCGTGAAGCGCTCTACAAGAGCGACCCGCAGATCAAGTTCAGGCGCAGACCAGACAAGTACAGGATTTCTCCACTCCCCGCGGGCGGGGAGAGGGCGGCTGACCCCGTGTCGGGTCGGCAGCGAGCGCAGGCGCAGCCGAAGCGAGGGGGGAGGTTCTGGAAGAGCCTCATCCGGGAAAGCCCCCTCCCCTCGGGTCGATCCCTACGGGATCGATGCGCCGCCTCGCTTCGATGGCGACAAGGTCGTCGAAGCCCTCTCCCGGCCCGCGGCGAGAGGAGGGCTTCGCGCACAAACACATGCGATGAAACCGAACGAGGAACACCCCGCGTCATGTCCCTGAAGTCCCGCCTCGCCGAGGACCGCGTCCTCGTCGCTCCAGGCGTCTACGACGCCCTCACGGCCTCGCTCGCTACGGATGCGGGTTTCGAGGCCCTGTATCTCTCCGGTGCCGCCATCGCCTATACGCGGCTGGGCCGGCCCGATATCGGCCTCGTGTCGATGAGCGAGGTCGCCGAGACGGTGACTCTGGTGCGCGACCGGGTGGCGACGCCGCTCGTGGTCGATGCCGATAACGGCTACGGCAACGCGCTCAACGTCGAGCGGACGGTGCGGCTGTTCGAGCGGGCCGGCGCCAGCGCGATCCAGCTCGAGGACCAGAGCTACCCCAAGCGCTGCGGCCACCTCCAGGACAAGACGCTGATCGGGCAATCCGAGATGGTCGGCAAGATCAAGGCGGCGCTCGACGCCCGACGCAGCGACGAGACCCTGATCGTCGCCCGCACCGACGCGGTGGCGGTCGAGGGCTTCGCGCGCGCCATCGAGCGGGCCCAGGCTTACGCCGAGGCCGGGGCCGACGTGCTGTTCGTCGAGGCGCCGCGCTCGGCCAACCAGCTCGCCGCGGTGACGAAGGCGCTTGGGCCGACCCGGCCGCTGCTCGCCAACATGGTCGAGGGCGGCGACACGCCGATCGCCTCGGCGGCCGATCTCGCGGCGATCGGCTTCCGCCTGGTGATCTTCCCTGGCGGCATCGTGCGTGCCCTCGCCCGCACCGCCCAAGCCTATTACGGCTCCCTCGCCAAGGCCGGCACCAACACGCCCTTCTCCGACCGGATGTTCGATTTCGGCGAGCTGAATGCCCTGATCGGCACGCCCGAGATGCTGGCCCGCGGTCGCGCCTATGAAGGGGCAGAACGCGCCCCTGCGGGCGCTATGGAAGGAACGGGACAATGACTCCGATCGATCCCGTCACCCTGGCGGTGCTGAAGGGCCGCCTGGAGCAGATCGCCGACGAGATGGACGCGACGCTCTACCGCTCGGCCTTCAACCCGATCATCGCGGAGGCCCGCGACGCCTGCCACGGCCTCTACCACGCCACGACCGGCGACACCCTGGTCCAGGGCACCAAGGGCCTGCCGATCTTCGTCGGCGCCATGGCTTTCGCCGTCAAGGCGGTGATCGCCAAGGTCGAGCGCGAGGGCGGTCTGGAGCCCGGCGACACCTTCCTGTTCAACGATCCCTATAGCGGCGGCACCCATCTCAACGACTTCCGGCTGGTCCGGCCGGTTTTTCGCGATGGGCACCTGTTCTGCTGGCTCGCCTCGGTCGGCCACTGGCTCGATATCGGCGGCAACGTGCCGGGCGGCTACAACCCCAAGGCCACCGAGAGCTTCCAGGAAGGCGTGCGCTTCCCGCCGGTGAAGCTGTTGTCCGGCGGGCGCCTGAACCAGGACATCGTCGACATCCTGGCGGCCAATACCCGGGTGCCGACCTCGAACTGGGGCGACCTCAACGGCCAGCTCAACGCCCTCGACCTCGGCGAGCGCCGGTTCACCGCGTTGCTCGACGAGTATGGCGACGCCACGGTGGATGCCGCCTTCGCGGCGTTCTCCGACCGGGCCGAGGCGCTGATGCGCGCCGCGATCCGCGCCCTGCCGGACGGCCATTACGGCTTCTCGGACGTGCTCGACAACGACGGCATCACCGACGAACCGCTGACCATCGCCCTCGACCTCACCATCGCGGGCGACCGCATGGTCCTCGACTTCTCGCGCTCGTCGGCTCCGGCGCAGGGGCCGATCAACATCTCGCACGCGACCACCGTCGCCGCCTGCTACGTCGCCTTGAAGCACGTCTTCACCGAGGTCCCGGCCAATGCGGGTTGCCTGCGGCCGATCACCTTCACGGTGCCGGAGACGACGTTGCTGGGCGCCGGCGCCCCGAAGCCGATGGCGGGCTATACCGAGACGATCCTGCGGCTGATCGGCGTGGTGCTGGGCGCCCTGGCGGAGGCCGATCCGGACCGGGCGACCGCCGCGCCCTTCGGCACCATCAACGCGCTCTCGCTGGCCGGGCATCGGCCGGACGGCTCGCGCTGGGTGATGTTCTCGTTCTTCGGCGGCGGCCTCGGCGGCAACCCCGAGACCGACGGCCTCAGCCACGCCAACAACCCGATCTCGACCGCGACGATCCCGCCGGTGGAGATCCTGGAGGCCGCCTATCCGGTCGTCTTCACCCAATGGGCCCTGCGGCCCGACAGCGCCGGGGCCGGCGCGCATCGCGGCGGCCTGGGCGCGACTTACGAGATCGAGACCCTGACCGATGCCGACGTGTTCCTGCTCGGCGAGCGCGGCAAGGTGGCGCCGTTCGGCGTGAAGGGCGGCAAGCCCGCGGCGCTCAACCGCTTCGCCTGGCAGACGCCGCACGGTTGGGCGAGCCCGCCGATGGTCTCGAAGGTCACCGACGTGCGGATCAGGGCCGGCGAGCGGGTGCGGCTCGAAACCCCCGGCGGCGGCGGCTTCGGCCACCCGGCCGAGCGGAGCCGCGACGCCCTCAAGCGCGACCTGCGGCTCGGCTACGTGACCCCGGACGCTGCCGCCCGCGACTACGCCCTGACGACCGGAGACGAGCCATGACCCCCCGCGCCATCGTCGGCGTCGATGTCGGCGGCACCTTCACCGACCTGTTCTACTACGACGAGGCCGCCGGCCGCTTCCAGACCGGCAAGGTCCCGTCGAACCGCGGCGACGAGGCGGTGGGCTTCCTCGCCGGCCTGAAGGGCTTCGGCCCGGTCGCCGGCCTCGCCTCGATCGTCCACGGCACCACGGTCGGCACCAACGCGCTGCTGGAGCGGAAAGGCGCCCGCATCGGCCTCATCACCACGCGCGGATTCCGCGACGTGCTGGAGATGCGCCGGCGCGACCGGCGCCACACCTGGGGCCTGTGGGGCGACTTCGTGCCCGTGGTCGACCGCGACCTGCGGTTGGAGGTCGACGAGCGCACGCTCGCCGACGGCACGATCCGGGAGGCGGTGAACCCGGAGCAGGTGGCGGAGGCGGCCCGGGCGCTCATCGCCAACGGCGCCGAGGCCCTGGCGATCTGCTTCGTCAACGCCTATGCCAACCCGGCGAACGAGCGGGTCGCCCTGGAGGCGGCGTCCGCCGTCTGGCCGAACGCCAATGTCGAGCGCTCGTCCGGCATCCTGCCGGAGATCCGCGAGTTCGAGCGCACCTCGACCACGGTGCTCAACGCCTATCTCCAGCCGGTGGTCGGCAGCTATCTCGGCAAGCTCGACCGGGCGCTCGAATCAGAAGGGTTCGAGGGCCGCTTCCACATCGTCCAGTCCAATGGCGGCGTGATGTCCACCGCCACCGCGCGGCGCCTTCCCGTCCGCACCGCCCTGTCGGGGCCGGCGGCCGGCGTGATCGCGGCCGCCGCCATCGCCAAGGCGGCCGGCTTCCCGAACGTGATCACGGGCGATCTCGGCGGCACCTCCTTCGACGTGTCGCTGGTTGTCGAGGGCGAGACGGCCTTGGCGGCCCAGACCACGATCGATTTCGGCCTCGTCATCCGCACGCCGATGATCGAGATCAGCACGATCGGGGCCGGCGGCGGCTCGATCGCGCATGTCGATGCCGGTGGCTTGTTGCAGGTCGGGCCGGAAAGCGCCGGGTCGCGGCCGGGCCCGGTCTGCTACGGCCAGGGCAATACCCGCCCGACCCTCACCGACGCCAACGTGGTGCTGGGGCGCATCAACGCCGAGCGGCCGATCGGCGGGGCCTTGAAGCGCCTCGACGTGGACGCCGCGAAGGCCGCGATCCAGGAACACGTGGCGACGCCGCTCGGCCTCGACGTGATGGCGGCGGCGGAAGCGATGGTGCGGGTCGCCGACGGCAAGATGGCCGGCGCGATCCGCCTCGTCTCGATCGAGCGCGGCCACGACCCCCAGAAGTTCGCCGCGGTGCCGTTCGGCGGCGGCGGGGCGTTGCATGTCGGCGCGCTCATCAAGGATGTCGGCCTGCGCGGCGCCCTGGTGCCGCGCTATCCGGGCGTCACCTCGGCGCTCGGTTGCGTCATCGCCGATATCCGCCACGATCAGGTCCAGACCCTCAACCTGTCGCTGGCCCATCTCGACGCCGCCGCCCTCGACCGGCGGATGGTGGCGGAGGCGCAAGCCGCGCGGGAAGTGGTCGAGGCCGCCGGCCTCACGGTCTCGCGGATCGACACGGTGTTCGAGCTCGACATGCATTATGTCGGCCAGACCCACACCGTGGCGGTGGCCCTGCCGGTGACGGTGAAGGACGGCACCACCGGCATCACCCCGGCGATCATCCAGGAGGCGTTCGAGGCGGCCTACCGCACCTCGTTCAGCCGCCTGCTGCCGGGGCTGGGCACCCGGATCGTCAACCTGAGGACCGCCGCGATCGGCCGGCGGCCGCATTTCGACCTCGCCGCCCTGGCGCCGGGCGCGGATGCCTCGCTGGAAGCCGCGTGCCTCGGCAGCCGGCCGGTCTGGTTTTCGGGCGCCTGGCACGAGGCGGCGGTCTATGCCCGCCTGGCCCTTCCGATCGGGGCCGAGATTGCCGGCCCGGCGATCCTGGAGCAGCCGGACGCCACGACCGTGGTCGATCCCGACCTGACGGCCCGGGTCGACCGGCTCGGCAACGTCGTGGTCACCCGCACGGGAGCGCCCGCATGAGCCATGGCCCGATCCCGATGGCGCGCACCGCGCTCCTGATCTGCGATCTCCAGAACGACTTCCTGCACCCGGACGGCGCCTATGGCCGCGCCGGGCAGGCCGCGCCCGAGATCGCCGCGGTGCCGGCGACGGTGCAGCCGCTGGCCGCGCTGATCCGGCAACGCGGCGGGTTCATCGTCTCGACCCACTTCACCCTGGTGCCGGGCAAGGGCGGCGAGCCGATGATCTCGCCCCACTTGCGCGAACTGCGGCCGTTCCTGAAGCGGGGCGACTTCCTGCCCGGCGCCTGGGGCCACGCGCTGGTCGATGAACTCCAGCCCGCCGACCTCACGGTCGAGAAGGTCGCCTATTCGGCCTTCTACATGACGCGGCTCGAATGGGTATTGCGCAAGGCCGGGATCGAGCGGCTGCTCGTCTCGGGCATCGTCACCAATGGCGGCGTCGCCTCGACGGTGCGCGACGCCCATGTCCGCGACTTCTCGGTGACGGTTCTGTCGGATGCCTGCGCGGCCTTCTCGCCGGCGGTGCACCAGACCGCGATCGATGCGCTCAGGCCGGTCTGCCGGGTGGCCACGGTCGCCGAGACGCTCAAGGAGCTATCGGCCGAGGAGATCCCGGCATGAGCGTCGAATCCTCCGACGGAATCGCCTTCGACATCGAGGTCCCGGTCGCGGTGATCGGCGCCGGGGCGGCCGGGCTGGTGGCGGCGCTCGCCGCCCATGAGGCCGGGGCCGAGGTGCTGGTGATCGAGCGCGACCCCGTGCCCCGCGGCTCCACCGCCCTCTCGGCCGGGCTGGTCCCGGCTCCCGGCACCCGCTGGCAGCGCGAGGCCGGCATCGCGGACAGCCCGGCGCTGTTTGCCGTCGACATTCTGGCGAAAGCCAAGAACGAGCCCGATCCGGCCCTCGTCGCGCGGCTCGCCGGCACGGTCGGCCCGGCCCTCGAATGGCTGAGCGACCGGCACGGCCTGCCCTTCTCGGTCATCACCGATTTCCGCTATCCGGGCCATGCGGCCAACCGCATGCACGGCCTGCCGAGCCGGTCGGGCGAGGAGCTGGTCGATCGCCTCGCCCGGGCGGTCGAGGAGGCCGGCATCCCGGTCCTGTGCGAGGCCACGGTCGATACGCTCTATGCCGAGGGCGGCGCGGTCCGGGGCTTCGGCCTCGTGCGTCCCGACGGCGCGCGCGAGCGCGTCGCCTGCCGGGCGCTGGTGCTGGCCTGCAACGGCTATGGCGGCAACAAGGCCCTGGTGGCGCAGCACGTGCCGGAGCTGGCCGGCGCGCTCTATTTCGGCCACGAGGGTAACCAGGGCGACGCTTTGCTCTGGGGCGAGGCCCTGGGTGCCGCCACCCGCCATCTTTCCGGCCACCAGGGCCACGGCTCGGTGGCGCATCCGCACGGCATCCTGATCACCTGGGCCACCATCACCGAGGGCGGGTTCCAGGTGAACGCCGAGGGCCGGCGCTTCTCCGACGAGAGCAAGGGCTATTCCGAGCAGGCGGCGGAGGTCCTGCGCCAGCCAGGGGGCACCGTCGTCACGGTGTTCGACGCGCGCATCGCCGGGATCGCCCGCCAGTTCGAGGATTTTCGCCGGGCCGAGAGCGCCGGGGCGATCGTCGCGGCGGATACGGTCGCCGAGCTGGCGGCGCGGCTGCACCTGCCGGAAGCGGCCCTGGCGGCCACCCTCGACGAGGTCGAGGCCCTCAAGGCCGCGGGTGGGCGGGATGCGTTCGGGCGCTCCTTCGCGGGCGTGCCGGCGCTCGGCCCGCCCTACCGGGCCGTGCGGGTGACGGGGGCGCTGTTCCACACGCAGGGCGGGCTCGTGGTCGATCACGATGCGCGGGTGCTGACGCGAGGTGGCGCGCCGATCCCGAACCTGTTCGCGGCGGGCGGGGCCGCCTGCGGCGTCTCGGGGACCGGGCCGGGCGGGTATCTCTCGGGCAACGGGCTGCTGGCGGCGGTGGCGCTCGGGCGCATCGCCGGGCAGGCGGCGGGGACGATGGCAGAGACGGCGGTCACGCCGCTCTAAAGCCGTCGGTCGTTGAAAACGAACTTTGATATCCGCACCTTCGGCCGTTGGTTTAACGGGTATAGCTCTGGATCCCCTCTCCCACACGGGAGAGGGAAACGCGCGTCATCGGGAAGCAGGAACGATACTCGAGATCGCAACTCCTTCTTTCGGATCTCGCTGAAGCCGCAACGCCGAACCGCATCCAGTTTTGTCTCGCGATCCCCTATCGATGAACACGGCGGAGGACGCCCGATGACCCCGCAACCCCGCACCCTCCTCGACAAGGTCTGGGACGCCCACGTCATGGCGACCCGCCCCGACGGACAGGCGCTCCTCGCCATCGATCGGCACCTCCTGCACGAGGGCTCGTTCCACGCCTTCGGGATGCTCGACCATGCCGGCCGCGCCATCCGCCGGCCGGAGCTGACCTTCGCGGTGGCCGACCACTACGTTCCCTCCCGCGACCGCAGCGGGCCGATCCCCGATCCCGAGATCGCCACCATGGTCTCGACGCTCGCCGCCAATGCCGGCCGGCACGGCATCCGGCATTTCGGCCTCGATGATCGCCAGCAGGGCATCGTCCATGTGCTCGCCCCCGAGCAGGGCCTGACGCTGCCGGGCCTGACCATCGTCTGCGGCGATTCCCACACCTCGACCCACGGCGCCTTCGGGGCGCTCGGCTTCGGCATCGGGGCGACGGAAGTGGCGCATGTGCTGGCGACCCAAGCCTTGTGGCAGCGCCGGCCCAAGACCCTGCGGGTCGACATCGATGGCGTGCTCGGACCCCACGTCACCGCCAAGGACGTGATCCTGGCGATCATCGCACGGATAGGGGCCGGCGGCGCGGTCGGGCACGTGCTCGACTATGCCGGCAGCGCGATTCGCGGCCTGTCGATGGAGGGGCGGCTCACCATCTGCAACATGTCGATCGAGGCCGGCGCCCGGGCCGGGATGATCGCCCCCGACGACACCACCTTCGCCTTCCTCGAAGGCCGCGCTTACGCGCCGAAGGGCGCGCTGTTCGCGCAGGCGGTCGCGGCTTGGCGGCAATTGCCGAGCGACGAGGGCGCCCGGTTCGACCGCGAGGTGACGCTGGACGCCTCGGCCATCGCCCCCACGGTGACCTGGGGCACCAGCCCCGAGACCGCGCTTCCCGTCACCGCCGCGGTGCCGGATCCGGGCGCGGAATCCGATCCCACCAAGGCCGGGCAGATGCGGGCGATGCTCGACTATATGGGCCTCACCCCCGGCACCCCGCTCGAATCGATTGCGATCGATCGGGTGTTCATCGGCTCCTGCACCAATTCGCGCATCGAGGATCTGCGCGCCGCGGCCGGCGTGCTGCGCGGGCAGACGGCAACGGTGCCGGGCCTCGTCGTGCCGGGCTCCGGCCCGGTGCGGCGCCAGGCGGAAGCGGAGGGGCTCGACCAGGTGTTTCGCGACGCCGGCCTCGACTGGGGCGAGCCGGGCTGCTCGATGTGCGTCGGCATCAACGGCGACCTCGTGCCGGCGGGCGAGCGCTGCGCCTCGACCACCAACCGCAACTTCCCGGGCCGCCAGGGCCCGAATGCCCGCACCCACCTGATGAGCCCGGCCATGGCGGCGGCCGCCGCCGTCACCGGCCGCCTCACCGACATCCGCCGGCTCAGGAGACGCTGACATGCAGCCCTTCACCACCCTCCAGGCCGTCGCGGTGCCGCTCGACGTGGCGAATATCGACACCGACCAGATCCTGCCGGCCCGCTTCCTGAAGAAGCCACGCAGCGCCGGCTACGGCCACTTCCTGTTTCATGACGAGCGACGGCGCCAGCAAGCGGTCCCCCTCGACGAGCCGGCCTATGCCGGCGCCGGCCTCCTGGTGGCGGACCGCAATTTCGGCTGCGGCTCGTCGCGGGAGGGCGCGGTCTACGCCCTTGTGGATGGCGGCATCCGCTGCGTGATCGCCCCGAGCTTCGGCGACATCTTCGCGTCGAACGCCGCCAAGAACGGGCTCCTCACCGTGACCCTGCCCGAGGAGACGGTGGCGGCCTTGCGCGCAAGGCTCAAGGCGCAACCCGGTGCAACACTCACGGTCGACCTGCCGGCTCAGACCGTCACCGACCCGCACGGCACCGCGATCCGGTTCGAGATCGACCCGTTCAAGAAGCGCTGCCTCGTCGAGGGCCTCGACGACGTGGCGCTGACGCTCGAACATGCCGAGGCCATCGCGGCCTACGAGGCCAGGGTGGCGACGGAGGCACCCTGGCGGGTGCCGGCTGCCGTTGGGTGACCGCGAGCCCGGCAGCCATGCGCTCACGCGATGGCTCGCCGGCCCACCGGCCCGGATCGCGATCCACATCTTGTGATCGATCCGACGGCCGTTACACTCTCTGCCGAGCCGCGACACCATCAATCAAACAGCGGCCGGAAGAGGGAACGTCATGCTGGAATGTGCAACCGTCGCCCGGCGGCGGCTCGTCCGCGCGTTGCTTGGTTCAACGATCCTGTTGGCCGCCAATGCCTCGCTCTCGACGGTTCAGGCCGCGGACCCGATCCGCATCGCGGTGATCGCGGAGGCGCAGGCCATCGCCGGCGCGTCGATTCCCCAGGCCGCCCAGCTCGCCGCCGACGAGATCAACGCCAAGGGCGGCATGGACGGCCGCAAGATCGAGATCATCACCTACGACAACAAGAGTTCGGCGGCCGATTCCGTCCGCGCCTTCCAGCGCGCGGCCAGCGAGGACAAGGCCCACGCGGTCATCGCCAGCTACATCAGCGAAGTGGTGCTGGCGCTCCAGCCCTGGTCGGCCCGGCTGAAGCTGCCCTTCATCACGCCCGGCGCGGCCTCGAACGAGATCCCGCTCAACGTCCACAAGGACTACGCCCGCAACAAGTATTCCTTCCACGGCTACCTGACCTCGAAGGCGCAGTCGCAAGCGGTCTGCGATGCCGCCAAGGCGATCCTGGTCGAGGGGCGGCAGATGAAGACCGCCGTCATCATGAGCGAGGACGCGGCGTGGACCAAGCCTCTCGACGAGGGCTACAAGGACTGCCTGCCGAAGGTCGGGCTGAAGGTGCTCGACCATATCCGGTTCTCACCGAGCACGACCGACTTCAACCCGATCTTCAGCCGCATCGAGGGCGCCAAGCCTGACGTGATCGTCACCGGCATCTCGCATGTCGGCGTGCAGCCGACCGTGCAGTGGCGCAGCCAGCAGGTGCCGATCCCGATGATCGGCATCGCCTCGCAGGCGACGAACTCCACCTTCTGGAAGGAGACGAACGGCGCCACGGAAGGCGTGCTGTTCGAGATGTTCGCCGCGCCCGGCACCAACGTCACGCCGAAGACCGCGCCCTTCGCCGAAGCGTTCAAGGCCAAGTACGGCAGCTATCCGGGCTATGCCGGCTACACGGCGTATGACGAGGTGTATTACATCGCCGATGCGGTGAAGCGGGCCGGCTCGACCGATCCCGACAAGCTCGTCGACGCGCTGGAGAAGACCGACTGGGAAGGCACCCTCGGGCGCATCCAGTTCTACGGCAAGGACGACGAGTTCACCCACTCGATCAAGTACGGCCCGGGCCTCGTCTCCGGCATGATGATGCAGTGGCAGGACGGCAAGCAGCTGGCGATCTGGCCCTCGACCGTCGCCAACGGGAAGCTCACCTTCCCGAGCTTCGTCAAGGCCGGGACGGCGGCGAACTGAGCATGCCGTGAACTGACCCCGATCCAGCCAGCGCGGGATCCCCTCTCCCGTTTGGGAGAGGGGTGCTCGCACGCGCCTCGCCATCCCTCACAGCGAGCCCCATGACCGCGATCCAGATCCTCATCGACGGCTTCGCCATCTCGGCGCTCTACGCGCTCGGCGCCACCGGCTTCACCCTCATCTTCGGCGTCTCGGGCGTGCTCAACCTCTCGCACGGGGCGCTGATGGTCACCGCCGCGGTGATCGCCTGGGCGGCCTCCAGCGAGTACGGCCTCGGCGCCTATGCGGGAGCGGCGACCGGCATCCTCGTCTGCACCGTGCTGACGCTCGCCACCTACGGCGTCGTGGTGCGCCCCATCGACACCTCCCGGGCGATCCCGCCGGAGGAGAAGGAGATCTTCATCCTCACCGGCACGCTGCTCTGGGGCATCATGATCCAGGAATTCATCGCCTACCTGTTCACCAGCAACGCCAAGACGGTGATGCCGATCGTCGAGGGCGTGGTGACCATCGCAGGCGTGCGGACCCCGTGGAACCAGGTCTTCACCGCGGTGGTCTGCTGGGCGACGATCGGGCTCCTGTGGCTGCTCGTGAACCGCACCCGCACCGGCAAGGTGCTGCTCGCGGCCTCCATGAACCCGCGCGGCGTCACGCTCCTTGGCTTCGAACTGTCGAAGATCTACGTGGCGATCTGGCTCATCTACGGCGTGCTGGCGGGCATCGCCGGCGTCCTGCTCGGCCAGTTCCTCGGCGTGTCGAGCTACAGTGTCGGCCCGCTCACCGCCAGCGCCTTCTCGATCGTGGTGCTGGGGGGATTGGGCAGCGTCTCCGGCTCACTGATCGCCGCCTATGTCGTCGGCTATCTCGAGACGCTCACCGCCTACCTCGTCTCCCCGGCCTACCGGACCATCCCGGCGCTGCTGCTGCTCGTCGCCGTGATGTATGTCCGCCCGCAGGGCCTGCTCGGGCGCCGCTGACGCCCCCCTCCGTCGCCACAGAGGCCCGAATGCTCGCCAAGACTTTTCGCAATCCCCTGTTCTGGCTCTGCCTGATCGGCCTTGCCCTCGCCAGCGTGCTGCCGCTCTGGGTCTCGGGCTACATCCTCGGGCTCCTCACCGTCGCGTATTACTTCGGCGTGTTCTCGATGGCCTGGGACCTCTTGTTCGGCTTCGCCGGGGAGGTCAATTTCGGGCCGACCTTCCTGATCGGCTTGGGCGCCTACACCGCCGGGATCCTCAACGGCCACGGCATCGGCATTCCGTTGTGCCTCATCGCCGGCACCGTCGCGGCGGTGATCGGCGGCCTCGTCCTGGCACTGCCGGCGCTTCGGGTGCGCGGCCCGTATTTCGGCCTGACCACCGTGGTGGCGGTGCTGATCCTGCAAAACCTGATCGTCGTCTTCGCCGACACCACCGGCGGCGAGATCGGCCTGACGGTGCCCGACGTCATCAGCATCGACGCCGCCATCAATTACTGGATCGCGCTGGGCTTCATGGGGGTGAGCGGGCTGATCCTCTACGCCATCGCGGTCTCGCCGGTCGGGCTGATCCTCCAGGCGAGCGGGCAGGACCCGGTCGAGGCAGGCGCCCTGGGCTTCAACGTCGCCAAGCACAAGCTCGCGGCGTTCTGCGTCAGCGCGGTCTTCTCCGGCCTCGCCGGGGCCCTGTTCGTCTTCTACATGGGCACCGCCTCGGTCGGCACGCTGGTCGACGTCTCGGTCGGCGTCCAGGTCATCATCGGGGCGGTGCTGGGTGGGCGGCGCACCATCGTCGGCGGCGTGCTCGGCGCGGTGTTCCTGATCGCCGCCGGCGAGGTGCTGCGGCCGCTCGGCTCGCTCTCGACCTTCGTGGTCTCGGCCGCCGCCCTCGCGGTGATCCTGTTCGTGCCCTCAGGCCTCCTCGGCCTCCTCACCCGGCAAGGTCAGCGCGACGGACAGCGCGCCTGATGCCCCACTCCTCCTCCGTTGTTCGACAAGGGTTGCGTCCATGAGTGCGGCCGGCCTCGCCCCGTCCCCCGCCCCCCAGACCATCGC
>NZ_LABX01000369.1 GCF_001043915.1 Methylobacterium aquaticum
CCTCGACCCCGAACGTCCCGCCGAGGCCGGGGTGCGCTTCACCCGCACGCCCGACCATGTGCTCCAGGCACGCCACCGCCGCCGCGAGCAGGCGCAGCGGGAGAAGGAGGAGGCCCTGCGCGCCGCCGAGGCCGAGGCCGCCGCCCGCGCCGCCGCCGAGATCGCCGCCGCCGAGGCAGCCCGGGCGGAGGCGGAAGCGGCCCGTGCCGAAGCGGAGGCTGCCGCGGCCGCCGCGGCGGTGCCCCTGTGGCGCCAGCCCTACGTGCTGCCGCCGGGCGTGCGCTTCACCCGCACGCCGGACCATCTGCTGCGCCATTCCCACGAGGAGATCGCCAGGGCCGAGGCAGTGCCGGAGCCCGCCGAGACCGCTGCCGCGGACGCCGTGCCGGGCGACGGGGCGCCCCTGACCGATTCGCCCGTCGCGCCGGAGGTCTCCGGTACCGAGCCCGTCACGGCCGAGCCCGTTCCCGAGATGGTCGCCGCGGTGACCGAGCCGGTCACGGAGGCCGCCGCCCCGGGCATCTCGCAAGAGGCCGTCCCGGCGCAAGAGACCGGCCCGCTGACGGTCCAAGCGGTTGCGGAAGGGACTGCGCAAGAGATGACGCGAGAGGTCGCGCATGATCTCGCCGAGTCGCCGTCTCCTCGGTCCGAAACGGCGCCGGCTGCGGCGTCCGGTGCAGGGGTCCCGTCGGCCGCCGCGCCCGACGCCGTCGCCCTTCACGTCACCGCCTCCGAGTCGGCTGACGCCGTCGCGTCGGCCGCGACCGTTCCTCCGGCGCCGGACGGGACGGCGTCCGAGCTGACCGTCGCCGCGCAGGCTCCCGCTCCGCCGCCCCAGGTCTTCGACGTGCCGAACAGCGCCATCCTGGTGCCGGTCGACGTTTCGCACCTGCGGTCCCTGCCGCCGCGCCCGGTCTACACCCTCGATCGCCTGCTCCGGCACGACTGGACCCGCCCGCTGCCGACCGCCGCGGAGCAGGACAACCGGCCGGTCCAGGAGTCGGTCGTTGAGGAGCCGGTCGCCGAACCGCGGCTTGCCGAGGAGGCCGTGTCGTCGGCCGAGCCTGCCGTCGCCGAGGCGCCGCTTGCCGATCGGTCTGTTGCCAACCTGTCTCTTGCCAAGCTGTCTCTTGCCGATCTGCCGCCGGACACGCCTTTCATCGGCGTGCCTCTGATGGGCTTGTCTTTGCCCCGCGCGGACTTCTCATATTCCTGGGACTTCCCTGAGGCTTGGGATTTCCAGTCCATGGGCTTCCCGCTGGCGGACGTGCTCCCCGAGACCGTGCCGCCCGCCAATCCGCCGCATGAGCCCATGGCCGAGACGGCCGTGGAGGCGGTGATGGAGGCGGTCCCGGCAGGGACCACGCTTCTGGGCGAGGTCCCCGAGGCCGATCCCGTGACGGGGCGTCGCGTCGCGTCCAACCTGCCGTCCGATGCGATCCTGCTGCCCGCGCCCGCCCCGATGCTGGCGCTCACCTACGCGGCCGTCACCGAGACAGTCTTCGTCCCGGAGGCGTCCGAGCCCATGGTCGTGCCGTTGCCGGCCACCGTCGGCCTCGAGGCTTCGATGCCGATCGAGATGGCGGTGGATGTCGCTCCGGCCGGCGCTCCCGAGTTTGCTTCTCCCCCTGCGGTCTCGCCCGCTGTGACCC
>NZ_LABX01000037.1 GCF_001043915.1 Methylobacterium aquaticum
GGCTGTTCCGGACGGTTTCCTGTCTAGGCGACGTTCGCCGCGAAGGGGTGCTGGGCGCTCTTGTACTGCTGGGTGACCTCGGCGGCGGTCGGCGTGCCCTTGATGGCGCGCTCGATCGACAGCTTCGTGGCCTCGTAGTTGTACTTCTCGATCTTGGCGTCGTCCGCGGCTTCCCAGTGGATGAACACGCCGACCAGGATGTACAGGTCGTCGGCCTCGGCGGCCGGGATGATGCCCTCGGCGACGCAATCCTGCACCGCCTTGGCGACGGCGTGCTGGGCGGGGCCGAACATCTGGACGGCCTGGCGGGCGTCGTTGATGGTGACCTTGTTGAACAGCAGGGTGTTGGGCTTGCACGGCAGGTTCGGCGCGACCACCGCGAGCAGGCTGGTGAAGCCGTGCTTGTTGTTGGTCAGGCTGTTGCAGAACGCCGTCTCGGCGGCGCTGCCGCGCGGGCCGATGATGAGGTCGATATGCGCTACCTCGTTGCCGTCACCGACGAGGGCCTCGCCCACCATCACCTTATTGATCGTCGCCATGTGGGGGTTCTCCCAGATATCGATAAGGTTAGCCGGCCGCCGAAACAGTGCGGCGCAGCACCGCCATCCTTGCTGTCGGCGTTCAGCGGGAGCCGAACCGGTTGTCTGGATGGCGGGCGGACCCTACAGCGCCGCCGAACCCTGAACAAGCCGGCCAAGCCGGTACATTGGGCCATTTTGGCCCCGGCGACGGAAGGAAAGCCGGGTCGGGGTTAAGACTTATTGGCAGGTTGCGCCGGCGTTCCGTCCTTCAGGCGCTGCACCGCGTCGAGGAACAGGGTCGCCACCGTGAGATCGGCGCTGGTGCCGGGATTGAGCCCGGCGGCCTTGAGGGCGGCATCGTGGGCGAGCAGGGCCGCCCGCGCGCCCTCCCCCGGGGGCAGCCCGCGCAGAGCCGCCTCGGCCTCGGCCCGCACCCGTTCGGCGGCGTCAGAGCCGAACTTGCGGGCGATGTGGCTGTCGGGAAAGCCGGTCAGGAAGGCGAGATGGACCGCCGTGGTGGTCCAGGGCTCGCTCAGGCCCCGGGCGCGGGCCGCCGCCAGGGCCGTGAGGCCGGTCGTGAACAGGTCCTCGAACCCGGTGACGTAGGCCCGGGCGATGCGGTCGCGCCCGGCCGCCTCCGCCATGGCGACGAGGAACGGCGGCGGCGGGCCATCGGCAGTGACGTCGTGCCGCTCCGCCGTCCCGAGGCCGCCGGGACTGGCGAGCCGGATCGCCGCGTAGAGGCCGGCGGCATCCGCCGCATCGAGCCCGGCAAGCACGGCCGCGAGGCCGTCGCGCAAGGGACCGGGCCGCTCGGCCGCCGCGGCAAGCGGCGCGCAGAGCAGCACGATGCCGAGATTGGTGTTCTGGCCGACGCCGTCGCGGGTGGCCGCGACCGCGCCTTCGATCCGCGCCCCGACCCGAGCACCCGGCGCCGTCAGGAGTGGCGCGGAGAGCGCGGCGCTCGCCTCGAAATCCGCGACGCTCATCCGGTGCCCGGCGGCGTGGACATGGACGTTGCCGGGCTTGATCGCCGCCAGTTCCGCCCGGCAGGCCGCGAGATACGCCTCCAGGAGCGCCGCCGGGGCGAGCGGCGGCATCACGCCCCTCCGGCGACGAGACGCGGCGTCCGGCCGGCCCGCACCGCCGCCAGGAAGCCGGCGGCGACCTCCCGGGCGATGTCGACCGGCGTCACCTGCTGCAACCCGGACCAGGCCGGCATGCTGTTGACCTCCAGCACCTGGAAGCCGCCCTCCCCGTCCTCGACGAGGTCGATGCCGGTATAGCCGCAGCCCACCGCCGCGGCGGCGGCCTCGGCCAGTTCCGCGGCCCGGGCCGGCGGGCGCCAGGGCAGCGGCCGGCCGCCCCGGTGCACGTTGGTGATCCAGCCGTCGCCCTCGCGGATCATCCCGGCGACCGCCCGGCCGGCGCAGACGAAGACCCGGTAATCCTGCCAGGCCCCGTCCCGCCGGGCGACGTAGCGCTGGAGGTAGTAGACCCGGCCGACCAGCTCCTCGGGCGGCAGCTCCTCGGGCCGGGCGATCAGCTGGAGGCCCTCCCCTTGCGAGCCGAACAGGGGCTTGAGCACCAGCGGCCGGCCGGGCGCCGCCTCCCGGGCCACCACCTCGGCGGCGGCGTCCCGGCGCGACAGCACGAAGGTCTCCGGCGTCGGGAGGTGGTGGCGGGCGAGCAGCAGGCTCGTCATCGCCTTGTCCACCGAGCGCTCGATGGCGGAGGGCCCGTTCCACACCACGGTGCCGGCGGCGACGAGGGCATGGAGCACGCCGAGCCGCATCGTCGTCGCCTCGAAGGTGCCGCCCGCGATGGTGCGCAGGAGCACCCCGTCCGGCAGGCTGCCGCCGAAGCCCGGCACGAGCAGGGGCTCCGGGTGCCCGGTCTCGACCGTGACGTCGGCGAGCGAGAACAGCACCGGCGCGGCGCCGAGTTCCGTCAGCGCGGCGAGGAGCCGGGCCTTGTGCCAGGCGCCGTTATCGGCCGCGAGCCCGATCCGCATGACCTGATGATCCCTCGATGGTCCGATGCCCGCCCCGTCTCCCCGCCTCAGGCGAAGGAGCGCCCCACCAGTTCCGGCACCAGCCGGCCGGCCCGGTGGCTGTGGCCGGAGCGCAGCGAGGTCACCACCACCTCGGCCGGGCTGAACAGGTGCTTGTCGATGGCGTAGAAATCGCCGTTGAAGCGGGCGAAGATCTCCGCGAAGGGCGCGCCGTGGTCGCGGGAGGTGGTGCTCGGCAGGGCCTCGGCCAGGCCCTTGGCATCCGCATCGTCCGCCTCGACGAAGAGGTGGACCCGGCCGCCATAGATGATGGCGTCGTTGGTGCGGCCCATGGCCTGGATGAAGTCCGGGTGCGGCGGGCTCAGCGGCGCGGCGCCGATTCCGTCGACGATGGCGCCGAGGTCGAACCCGACCGAGTGGGCCTTGTGCAGGGCGACCTCCAGAACCCGGGCGACCACCTGGGTCGCGCCGGCGAGGCTCTGGGTCGGGGCGTAGACGAAGGTGACCTCGGCGGGCGCCACGCCCGCCGCCTCGGCCACCTTGGCGATGACGGAGGCCGGCGGCGGGCTCGCCGATTCGAGCACCAGGGCGATGCGCTCCGCCGTGTCGCGGTAGGCCAGCTCCTCGAACAGGTGCTCGACCGCCGCCGCCGCCCGGCCGGGGCCCGAGCCGAGGGCGAAGAAGCCCGAATCGCCCCCCTCGTCGGCGAGGCTCCAGCCGGCATACTGGCTGCCGAGGCAGGCGAGCACCGGGTCGGTGCTGTGGACGGTGAGTGTGAAGGGCCAGGCGTCGAGGGGCCCGGCGGGGGCGATCGTCACGGTGCCGAGGCCGCCCAGGCAGATCTCGGCCATGCGCCGGCCGGCCTCGATCGAGCCCCGCACCCCCGCCCCGGCATCGATCAGCCGCGCCCCGTCCGGCGCCCGGGTCACGGCGAGCCGCAGCCGCACCGCCTCGGCGGCCAGGGCCTCGACCAGGGGGGCGGCGAGCGCATTCACGCTCGGGCGGGACGGCGTGGCGGAAGCGGGCGCTGAACTCATCGGGTGAACTCCCTTGGGCCGGTCCGGGTCTTATCCCCGGAAGGCCGCGCGAATCGATCGGGGTCTTCGCGGCCCCGTTGGGTGGTGTGGACGGGGGGCCAGGCTCGCCGTAGCCCCCTGTCTCGCCCTAAGCAGACCTGCGGTGGCAGGCCACCGCTTCGTCCGCTTAGATTCTTGTCTTGTCGCAGATTTTCGTCGCAAAACCGGCAACCACTTTTGCGCAATCTGCTTGGCCCCCGCTCTCGCCGGAGAAGGCTTCCCTTGCGTCGGGGTCGAGCATGAAACCGCGGCGCGCGAAAGCCAACGCGGCCTCGACGGGGCCTGTCTCCAGCCGTGCCCGCAGATCCGCCGCCCGCGCCGCGAGCCTGCGCCGGGCCGCACCGGCCTTTGCCCCCTCGGCCATCACCGTGCAGATCGGCGCCCCGGCCGCGATGCGGCTGCCGGACGGCGGGCGGTCCATCGCCCAGTCGGGCCAGTCGAGGACCGGCACGGCGGAGATCGGCGCGTCCGCGTACAGGATCTCGGCCGCCGCCGCCCCCGTCAGGACCGGCCGCGCCTCCGGCAGCCGGCCCCGGCTCGCGGCGAGATGCGCGTGGAACAGTGGCACCGGCCCGCGGTCGAGGAGGTCGAGGGTGGCGCCGGGGCGGGGATTGACCTCGAGGAGCCACCAGGCTTCCCCGTCCACCATCAGGTCGGCGCTGACGAGGCCGCTTAGCCCCGTCGCGGCGACGAGCCCGGCGAGCGCCCGCTTCGCCCCCGCCCGCACCGCCTCCGGCAGGGCGACCGGGCCGGCGGCGCCGGCATAGCGGAAGGGCCGGCCGGCGCCCGGCGCGGTCCATTGTTCGGTGGCCGCCAGGATCGTCACGTCGCGTCCGTCGGCGAGGGCCGCGACGGCGTGGGGCCGGCCCGGGACGCGGCGCTGGAGATAGGCGTTCGCCGGCACCCGCCCCGGCCGGGCCGGGCGGATATGGCCGCCGCCGGAGGCGCCGCGCCGCTTCGTCAGCCAGGAGGCCGGGTCGGCCACCGGCGCCAGGGCGATCTCGGGATGGGGAATGGCGAGGCGCGCGCAGAGAGCCGCGAAGCGAGCCGGGTCCTTCAGGGCCGCCACCGCCTCGGGCGAGGCGCCGAGCAGGGGATAGGTGTCGGCGAGGCGCCGCATCAGCCCGGGCGATCCCTCGAAGCCGGAGCCGAGGACGAGGCCGATGGGTGCGCCCGCCTCCGCCGCCAGGGCGGCCAGCGCCGCCGCGATGCCCCGGGCACCCGGCCCGGTGCCGAGGCGGCCGGGCACGCGGCGGTAGCCGGCGGCGCGCGCGCGGGTGTCCTCGTCGCCGAACAGGTCGGCGACGAAAGGCCGGTAGCCCGCCCGCCGCGCCGCGGCGGCGAGCGCCCGCCCGGACTGCGCCGCGATCAGCACCGCCTCGCCGGTCATCGCCGTCTCCGGTCCCCGCCCGTCCGCCTCACGCGGCGTCGTCGTGGCCGGTTACTTGGCCGGTCAACTCGACGGCGAGCCGGTAGGCATCGCGGAAGTCGAGGACGAGGGGCTGGTCGGCCTGGAGCAGGCGGCGGAAGAGGCCGGCCTGGGTGCCGTACTTGACGTTGCCGACGGCCAGCGCCCCGATGCCGACGCCGCGACCGGTCGGCAGCGGGACGGCGTCGGCATTCACGTCGATGCCCGCGATGCCGGCCGGCGGCACGGCGTTGACGTCGGCGGCGACGAGAAGGCGGCCGGCCTGGGTCAGGTCCTCGGCGCTCAGCACCTGCACGCCCGCGGCGGCGGCCGACAGGATCACCTCCGCGTCCCGTGCGGCGGCGAAGCGGCCGGCCTGATCGGAGCCGTCGGCGGACTCGACCGCGACGCCGAAGCGGGCGCGCATGCCCTCGGCGATCGCCGCGACGCGCTCGCGGCCGTTATAGCCGACGATGACCGGGTGGGCGCCCTCCTGGGCGGCGATCACCGCGGCGCAATAGGCGACGACGCCGGTGCCGCCATAGATCGCCACGCGCTTGCCCGAGAGGCCCTCGTTGAACCTGTCGCGCAACGCCTTGCGGACGCAGGCGACCATGGCGGCGCCGGTGGTGAAGGAGCCGGCCGGGTCGGCGAAGACGTGGTTGGCGAAGGGCGGCACGAAGGCGCTCGTGGCGGCGTCCACCATGTCGAGGGACGCCTCGGCGTTCTTGCCGCCGATGAAGATCGCCGTGCGGATGCCGTCCTGGGGGGCGCGGGAGAAGATCGAGTCCTGGACCAGCGGCACCACCTCGCTCTGGTCCACGCTCGTATAGGTCGAGACGACCTCGAATCCCGCATCCACCGCCATGTTCACGTCGAACGGGCTCATGTGCTTGAGCGGGGTCAGCATGTGCAGGATCGAGCGGCTCAAGCGGGCCTCCTCCGGGACGACGACGGCGCAGCCCCCCGAATCGTCGGGAGTGCGGCTACGCCGCTTGTAAGCCCGGCGGCTGCGCCTGTGTCTAGACCATTGGTGCAGTCCGCCCGTCCTTGCGCTACCGCATCGACGATCCGGCGTAGAACGGATCGCGCGGCGCCTCCGGCAGGTAATCGGCGTAGAACGCCTTCACGTGCGGGAACACCGCCCGGCCGAGTTCGCGCCTGGCCACCTCCTCGGGCGAGCGCGGCCGTCCGAGCACGTCGGCGATCTCGGCCAGCACGGCGTCCCGGTCGACCCTGGTGAAGCGGCCCTCCGCATAGACCAGCTCGCCGTCGATGTAGACCGCATCGACGCACTCGGTCTTGGCGCGCTGGACCAGGGCGTCGAGCACCGGGATGTCCGGATCCTGGAACGGGTAGGTGGCGCGCCGCCAGTCGATCAGCGAGGCATCGAAGAACCGGCCGGGATCGAGCCGGCCGATCTCGGCCCCGAAGGCCGTGGTCATGGCGCCGGACTCGGTCGCCATCTTGACCACCTGGGACGGGGTCGGCACGTCGTCGTCGTCCATGCCCGGCACCCGGTGGACCCGGAGCGCCAGCCGCAATTCCTGGAGCATGTCGCGGTCGTCGTTGATGCCGGCCTCGTCGAGCCCCATCCCGACCGTGATGCCCTTCTTCTCCCAGGCGTTCAGGGGCGCGAGGCCCGAGCGCAGGCGGAAATTCGACGAGCAATTGTGGCAGATGCAGGTGCCGGTCTCAGCGACGATGTCGATGTCCTCGGCATTGAGCCAGACGCCGTGGCCGAGCGTCATGTGCGGCCCGAGCACGCCGAGATCGTGGAGGTGGCGGAGCGCCGTCTTGGCCGTGCGGCGGCGGGCATATTCCTTCTGGTAGGCGGTCTCCAGGAGGTGCATGTGCATCGGCACCCCGGCGGCGCGGGATTTTTCATGGAGCGCGACCAGCCCCTCGTCGGTGCACCAGTGGAGGTTGGCGGGGGCCAGCTGGATGCGGGTCAGGCGATTCCCGGCATTCTCCTCCGTGAGCTGGTCGAACAGGCGCAGGAAGTCGGCGAACGGCATCGCCTGCGCCTTGAGGTGTGCGGCGAGCTGCGCCCCGAGATCGGCGGGCAAGCGGGCGCAGAACGCCTCGTCCGCCTCGTAGACGAGGCGGTTCTGCTCGCGCACGGCGTAGCAATACGAGGCCCGCATCCCGAGGCTGCGGTAGGCGTTCAGCGTCTTGGTCGCGGAGGCGTGGATGGCCTCGAAGCCGCCGGCCATCCAGCCCTGGATGTGCTGGACCGTGGTGATGCCCGAGGCCACCATCTCGAAGGCGGAGTAGAGCGTGTCGAGGGTGAGGTCGAGGCGCCGGGCCGGCAGGCGGCTGGCGAACCACACTTCCAGGGCATAGTCCGGCGAGCCGAGCTGGAGCGGGGTGAGCCCGACATGGTGGTGGCTGTTGACGAAGCCCGGCAGCATGACGTGGCCGGGATAGCGGCGCAGCTCCGCCTGGGGCGCCGTCCGCTGCATCTCCTCGAGCGGGCCGACCGCCACGATCACGCCGTCGCGCGCGAGCACGGCGCCGTTCTCGACGATGACCGGCGTGTTGCGGTCCTTGATCCCGGTGACGACCCAGCCGGCCTGGACGATGAGTTCTGCCATGGTGTGCACTCCGTTACGCAATGGGAAGCGGGAGCCGGAGGGTCTCCGGCAGAGACGCGATGACGGCGGCCGGCGCCTCGGGACGCCAGGCCGCCAGGGTGCGGCCGTCCGGCCCGACGACGAGGCTGTCGCCGTCGTGCCGCACCGGCCGGCCGAGGCGATGCTCGGTGCCGTGGCGCGACGCCGCCACCGCTGCGACGCGGCAGCGCCTGGCATGGCCGGACAGCTCGGCGGTGAAGAAGCCCGGCGGATCCCCGGGCGCCGGCCCGGCGACCAGGACCGCGACGAGGTCGGCCCCGGCCGCTGCCGCGTCCCAGGATTCCGGGAAGCGCCGGTCGTAGCAGACGAGGCCCGCGACCCGCAGGACGCCGCCCGCCCACGTGAACGATACCGGCGCCGACGCCGCCGGGCCGGGTCGGAAATGGTCACCCTCGCCGAACGGATCGCCCGGCAGCGGCGGCGGCAGCCTGTGCTTGGCCGCGAGGCGAACCACGCGGCCGTCCGGGTGGGCGAGGAGCGCCGCATTGAGCGGCAGCGCCTCCCCCGGCTCGGCGAGGGCGAGGCCGAAGGCCAGGCCAAGGCCGTGGCGGCGGGCGAGCGCCCCCATGCGGCGGCCGGTCGGGCCGTCCGCCGGTTCGGCGAGATGGCGCCAGCGCGCCGGATCCGCGCCGGCGACGTAAGGCAGCACCGTCAGTTCCGGCAGCACGGCGAGGATCGCGCCCGCGGCGGCGGCCTGCGCCACCCCCGCCTCGATCTCCCGCCACAGGGGATCCGGATCGGGCCCGGCCGGGCCGACCGGGATCGCGGCGACGCGGATGAGGGGGCTCATCGGGCCGCGAGGGCCTCCTGTTCGGCGAAGGCCCGGTCGACCTCGGCCCCGAGCAGCTCGGTGAACAGGTCGCGATAGGCGTGGTAGCGCGGGTCCCGCGAGGGTCGCGGCCGTGGCAGGTCGATCGGCACGATCGTCTTCACCCGCCCCGGCCGGGCCGTGAACACCACCACCCGGTCGGCGAGCGAGATCGCCTCGTCGATGGAATGGGTGACGAGGAGGACCGAGGCACCGCTGTCGCGCCAGATCTGGAGCAGGAAGTCCTGCATCCGCGAGCGGGTCTGGACGTCGAGGGCCGCGAAGGGCTCGTCCATCATCAGCACCTTCGGCCGCATGGCGAGCGCCCGGGCGCAGGCGGCGCGCTGGCGCATGCCGCCGGACAATTCGTCCGGCTTCTTGTCGAGCATGTCGCCGAGCCCGACCCGGCGCAGCATCTCCACTGCCAGCTCGCGCCTTTTGACCGGTGGCACGTGCTGGACGGCGAGCCCGAAGGCGACGTTGTCGGCGATGGTGAGCCAGGGAAACAGCGAGGCGTCCTGGAAGATCAGCCCGCGCTCGGCGCTCGGACCGGTGACGGGATCGCCATCGGCCAGGATCTCGCCGCCGGTCACCTCCTCGAGGCCGGCGATCATGTAGAGCAGCGTGGACTTGCCGCAGCCGGAGGGGCCGAGCAGCACCACGAACTCGCCGGGTGCGACCTCGAAGTCGAGGTCGGCGAGCGCCTGGACCGGCGCGCGTCCCTCCGGCATCCACCGCTTCGAGACAGTGCGGATCGAGACGGCAGGGCGGGTCATCGGGCGCCTCCCGGGCCGACCCACCACAGCATCTTCCGCTGGATCTGGCGCAGGCCGAAATCGGACAGGAAGCCGAGCAGGCCGACGATCGCCATGGTGAAGAAGACCAGCTTGGCGTTGAAAGTCGAGCGCGCCATCGAGGTGATCTGCCCGAGCCCGGTCCCGACCCCGACGGTCTCGGCGATCAGCACCACCATCCAGGCGGCGAACAGGTTGAGCCTGAGCGTCATGAACAGGCTCGGCAGGATCGCCGGCAGCACCACCCGCCAGAAGGTCTGCCGGCCGGTGGCGCCCATGATGCGGGCGACGTGGATGTAAGTTTTGGGCACGCTCTCGATCTGCGCGCCGGTCGAGAGCACGATGGTGAAGAACAGCGTGATGAAGACCAGGAAGATCGCCGGCTTGTCGCCGATGCCGAACACGAAGATGGCGACCGGCAGCCACGCCACCGGGGAAATGGGGGCGAGCACCAGCACCGTCGGCAGCAGCAGGTTGCGCAGGATCCGCACGTAATGGACCAGCGCCCCGACGAGGACGCCGCAGACGAAGCCCAGGCTGAGGCCGACGAAGACCCGCATCGTCGTCCAGGCCATGGTGATCAGCAACGCCGTGACGCCGCCGCCGCTCGCGACGCTGCCGATCCGGTTCGAGCGGTCGAAGTAGCGCAGCGTCCCGGGAATGTCGGCCAGGAACAGGTGGGGCGGCGGCAGCAGCAGCGGGTTGACGAGGTCGAGGGCCCACAGGCCCTCCCACAGGCCCGCGAACAGGCCGAGGGAGACGAGGCCCCAGGCGAGGCTGGCGAGGCGCCGGCGCCAGGCGGGCGAGAGCCCGGGCAGCACGGCGCGCGGCGGCGCCGGGATCGGGCCGATCCGTGCGTGTGTGGTCACGAGGCGAGCGTCCATGCGGGAGGAAGGGCGGCCGGGCGCAAGGCCCGGCCGTTCGCGGCCGGCCGTACCGTCAGGCGGCCTTCAGCTTCAGGCCCGCATAGAGGCTCTTGTTCTCGGCGATCACCGCCTCGAGCAGGCTCCAGTCGAAGGCGCCCGCGTCCGGGGCCTTCTTGACGTAGCCGAGTTCCTGCATCGAGGCGCCGCGGGCGATGATGAACGAGGTCTGGTCGCGCTGGTCGACCACGATCGGCTGCTTGGCGGAGGCATCGATCGCCGCCTCCATGCTGGTCTTGTAGTATTTCCCGACCGTGTCCCTGAGGGCGGCGGCCTTGTCCGCCTCGGCCTGGGACTGCGCGACGAACAGCGCCTTGATCACCGCCTTCACGGCGGCCGGGTTGCTCTTGAGGAGCGGCGTGCGAACGGCGAGCACGCAATCCGAGTAGCCCTTGCCGTAGACGTCGGTGCCGTTCGACAGGACATGCGCCCCTTTCCGGCCCAGGACGCATTGCGAGGCATAGGGCTCGATATGGCAGATCGCGTCGAGGGCGCCGGCCATGAACGCCTGGGCGAGTTCCGGCGAGGTGTCGAGATACTTCACCTCGACATCGCGAAAACTCATGCCGGCCTTCTTGAGGTAGTCGTAGGGCAGCACCTCGAGGGTGTCGGCCTGGAAGGTGCCGAAGGTCTTGCCCTTGAGGTCGGCCGCGGAGTTGATGCCCTCGCGCGCCACGATGATGCAGCCCTCGACGCCGCCGCCGGCGACGATCCGCACCGGCGCCCCGGCATCGTACAGGGTCATGAAGTTCGAGTACGGGATCATCGACATGTCGACGAGCCCGGCCCCGAACATGGTGGTGATCTCGGTGTTCGAGGGCGTCACCACGAAGTCGAGTTCGACGCCGTCCGCCTTGGTCAGCTCCCGCTCCTTGGCGAGGAAGATGCCCATGTTGCAGAAGCCGGAGCCGTGGGTGGCCTTCAGCGTGGTGGTGGCCGCCGCCGCCGGGCTCGGCGCCAGCAGGGCCGCGAGATGCGCCGGCAGGGCGATGGCCGCCGCGGCACCGGCGCCCCGGCCGAGGAAGCCCCGCCGGGAGAGGTTACGGTAGAACGACCCGTCACGATCGCACATGGCTTACGTCCCGTCTCGAAGACGTGGACATCCGGTGAACGGCACTCTCACCGCGGCAATCGGCGAGACCGCCGGGCCATGCACGCATGGCCGAGCGGACCCTCAGCGGACACCCGACGATGGGCACGCCAACCCGACAAGAGCCCTGGCGGCTCTGCGCTGCGAGAGGAGATCAGCAAGCAGCGTGCCAACGGGCCGCACCGCCGAGCTCCCCGGACGCTAGACCGCGCCGATCTCGGCGCCGCGGTTGCGCCCGCGGGCGATGCGGAGGGTCAGGTCCGGGTGGCGGGCACGCAACTCCGCGGCCAGCGCCTCGGCCTGCGCCGCGTCGGCGACGAGGGCGAAGCCCGTCGGCCCCCAGGAGCTCTGTCCGAATCCCGCGATCCCGGCGGCCTCGACGGTGGCGAGCGCCGCCGCCACCGCCGCGCTGGCGTAGCGCCCGCCCTGGTGGGGGGCGAAGTAGTCGCCGATGCGGCGCTGGATCCCGGTGATGCCGGCGCCGAACCGCGCGATGTCCTGCGTGACGACGGCCGGCAGCACCTGCATCAGCACCGTGCGGCAGATCTCGGCGGCTTCCGGTGCCGGAAAACGAGGCAGCTCGCGAAAGGCCCGACGCTCCTCGGCCCCGTGCACGCCGGTGCGGCCGGCATCGAGCATCAGCACCACCCGCCATGCCTCCGGAAAAGGCAGCCTTGCGATCACCGGAGGCGGCGCGTCGGTGTCGTCGCGTCCGCCATCGACGATGAGGCCGCCGGTGACGAAGGCGGCGAGGCCGACGCCGGAGCGGTTGCCACGATCGAGAGCATCCGCGAAGGCGGCCGGCGCGAAGGGCGTGCCGTGGAGCGCCGCCAAGGCCGCCGCCACCGACAGGGCGAGCTGGGTGCCGGAGCCGAAGCCGGCATGGGCCGGGATGATGTCGGCGAGATGGAACGCCCCCGCCTCCGGCACGCCGAGATGGTGGGCCGCGAGGGCTGCATAGCCGCGCACCCGCTCGCACTCCGCGGCGATGCCCGGCGCATCGGCCCCGGTCACCTGAAGGCTGTCGGACCGGGCGGCGGTGAGGTCGATGCCGGGCGCATCCAGGCTGAGCCCGATGCTGCCGAAGCGCCGGCCGAGCCCGCCATGCAGGTCGAGGAAGCCGAAATGCAGCCGGGCCGGTGCGCGCACCCGCACCCTCGCCCGTGCCGTTCCGATCTCGTGCGCCAAAGCGGCCTCGCTTCCTGTCCCCGGACGAGCCTGACCCGGGCGGACCCGCGCCATGAGGCGGCGCGCACCGCCATGAGACCGCCATGACGCGGCGCCCACTGAACAGTTCCATCCTCGCGGCCGGACTGTCCCACACCGTCCACCGGCTGGGCAACTCGCGGCCGGCGGATATTTGCCCACCGGTCCGGCGCGAAGCCGGACTTTCGGGGGACTTGCCTGTCCGGGCGCCCGGATGCAACCGTCACCGGCGCATCGACGCGCGGCAGGGGTGAGCGAGGGCGGATGACGGCCTGGATCGACGGACGGGCAGCGACGCGGGAGGACGCGGTTGCGGCGGCCGCCTCGCTGCTGGCGGGGGCGCGCAGCCCGGTCTTTGCCGGCCTCTGCGCCGAAGCCGCTTCCGTGCAGGCGGCTTTCGACCTCGCCCGCACGATCGGCGCCTCGCTCGATCCCGCGGCGGGATCCGCGCTCTACGCCGATCTCGGAGCCCTGGCCTCCGGCGGCGCCATGACCACCACCCCGGCCGAGGCGCGCGGGCGGGCCGATGTCGTGCTGGCGCTCGGCGCCGCACCCTGGGCCTCCGACATCCTAACCGAACTGGCGACGGACGGGCCGGTCCGCGGTCGGGCTTCGGGGCGCCCTCGTGCCGTCCTCGCCCTCGGCGGTCCCGGCGCCGGGAGCGTGCAGCACGTCGCCTATCCGGCGGGCGAGGCCGGGCTCGCGGCGGCGATCGGCCTGCTGCGCGGCCTCGTCGCCGGCCGGGTCGCCGGTCCCCATCCGCTGGCCGATCTCGCGACGCGCCTGCGCGACGCGCTCTACGGCGTGATCCTCTACGACCCGGCCGAGACCGGCGCCCTCGGGGCCGAGATGCTGAACGGCCTCGTCAAGGACCTCAACGAGACCACCCGCTGCTTCGCCTTGCCCCTCGGCGATCTCCATCAGGGCCGGGCCGTGGCGCAGATCGCCGCCTGGAGCACCGGCCAGGGGCCGCGGGTCGGCTTCGGCCGCGGCACCCCTGAGCATGATCCCTGGCGCTTCGACGCAGGCCGCCAGGCCGCGGCGGGGGAGGCCGACGCCGCCCTGTGGCTCGCGGCCCTGCCGACCCCCCTGCCCGCCTGGACCCGCACGGTGCCGACCGTGGCGCTTCTCGGCGCGCCGAAGGGCGACGAGGCCCAGGTGGTGATCGGCGTCGGCGTGCCGGGCGAGGCTTTCGGCGCCGCCCTTTGGCACCCGCGCCGCGCGGCCATCGCGTGGCACGCGGTCGACGGGCCGCAGCCGGTTCCGGGCCCCGCCGCCGCCATCCTCGCCGACCTCCAGGCCCGGCTCGCTTCCCCTGCCGAGAAGCCTTTCCCTGCCAAGAATCCTACGACGAACCCGGAGCGTTCCGCCTCATGCTGACCCGCATCGCCGGCGGCCGGGTGGTCGATCCGACCGCCGGGCGCGACGCCATCGGTGACGTCTGGATCGAGGACGGCCGCATCGTCGCCCCCTCGGACCGCGCCCCCGACCGCACCCTCGACGCCGCCGGCTGCATCGTCATGGCGGGCGGCGTCGAGGTCCACTCGCACATCGCCGGCGGCAACGTGGTTCTGGCGCGCCTGCTGCTGCCGGAACTCGGCGTCTCGGAGCCCGGTGCGCCGAACCCACACGGGTCGGGCCGCGACGTCGGCCTGCTCTATGCCCGGATGGGCTATACCACCGCGGTCGAGCCGGCGATGCCGCCGGTCAACGCCCTGGCGACCCAGCTCGAACTCGCCGAGATCCCGCTCCTCGACCGGGGCGGCCTCTGCGTGATGGGCAACGACGACCAGCTGCTCCAGCTCCTGCGCGACCGCGAGAGCGCCGATGCGGTGCGCGACCTCGTGGCGCTGAATGTCGCGACCTCGCGGGCGCTCGGCGTCAAGGTCATCAATGCCGGCGGCGCCGACGCCTTCAAGGACGGCGCGGTCCGCTTCTCCCTCGACGACGAGGTGCCGGCCTACGGGCTCACCTCCCGAACGATCCTCACCGGGCTCCTGGACGCCGTCGAATCGCTCAAGGTGCCGCATCCGCTGCACGTCCATTGCAGCAATCTCGGCCTGCCAGGGGCCGATGACAGCCTGATCGAGACGCTTGCAGCGGCGGAAGGCCGGCGCATCCACTTCGCCCATGCGCAGTTCTACGCCTATGCGGCGCTCGACAAGGACAACCCGCTGACCGGCGGCTTCCGATCGGCCGCGCCGCGGATCGCCGAGGCGCTGGCGCGCCATCCCAACGCCACGCTGGATATCGGCCAGGTGGTGTTCGGCCAGACCGCGACGATCTCGCTGGACATCCTGCGCCAGTTCTCCGGCCGCAAGGCGGCGAGCCCGAAGAGGTGGATCGTCAATGCGGGCGATGCCGAGGGCGGCGGCATCGTGCCGTTCCGCTACCGCGACCGCGGCCCGACCTCGTCGCTGCAATTCGCCATCGGGCTTGAGCTGATGCTGCTCTCGCCCGACCCGGAGCGCACCATCCTGACCACCGACCACCCGAATGGCGGTCCCTTCACCGCCTATCCGCGCATCCTCCACCTGCTGATGGACAAGGAGGCCCGCGACCGCGAGGTCGCCGCCCATCCGAAGGTTGCGGCCGAGCGTTCCGGTCTCTCAGGCATCGCGCGCGAATACACCCTCTCGGAGGTGGCGCAGCTCACCCGCTCGGGTCCCGCCAAGCTTCTGGGCCTCACCGATCGCGGCCACCTGCGCCCCGGGGCTCGGGCCGACATCGCGGTCTACCGCGACCAGCCGGACCGGACCGCGATGTTCGCCCGCGCCCACCGGGTGCTGAAGGACGGCGCGGTGATCGTCGAGGACGGCGAGGTCGTGTCCTGGACAAGCGGCCACACGCTGAGCCTCGCCGTCGAGGCCGATGCCGGCATGGCGCGGCGGACCGAGTCCTATCTTCAGGGCCGCTTCGGCGCCGGTCTGTCCACCTTCACCGTGCCGGACGCGGCTTTCCCCGATCGTGAGGTGTTCGAGGCGGTGTCATGCCGGACCTGATTCTCAACGGCATCCGGGTCGAGGACACCTTCGCGGAGGCGTTCGACATGGCGGCCACCGCCCTGGTGCTGACCGCCGAGACGCCCGAATGGGCGATGATCGCCGCCACCACGATGACGGGCTTCGCCACCTCGGTGATCGGCTGCGGCGCCGAGGCCGGCATCGACGCCGTGCTCTCGCCCGACGACACCCCGGACGGGCGCCCGGGCGTGCGCGTGCTGCTCTTCGGCTTCGATGCCGGCGGCCTCAAGGACCAGCTCCTGCGCCGGGTCGGGCAATGCGTCCTGACCTCGCCGGGCAGCGCGGTCTTCGCCGGCATCGCCTGGGACGACCCCAACGTGGGCAAGGCGCTCAAGCTCGGCGGCGCGATCCGGTATTTCGGCGACGGCTTCGCCACCGCCAAGCGGGTCGAGGGCCGGCGCTACTGGCGCACGCCGGTGATGGATGGCGAGTTCCTGTGCGAGCACTCGGTGCCGACGATTCAAGGTGCGGTCGGCGGCGGCAACCTGCTCTTCCTCGGACGGCGCTTTTCCGACACCCTGCGGGTGGCCGAGATCGCGGTTGCGGCGGCCCGCACCGTGCCTGACGTGATCCTGCCCTTCCCGGGCGGCGTGGTGCGCTCCGGCTCCAAGGTCGGCGCCCGCACCAAGGGCATGATGGCCTCGACCAACGACGCCTATTGCCCGACCCTGAAGGGGCGGGCCGGCTCGGCCCTGCCGCCGGAGGTCGACGTGGTGCTGGAGATCGTCATCGACGGGCTCTCCTCGGCCAGCGTCTCGGCGGCGATGCGGGCGGCGCTCCACGCCTCGACCAAAGCCGGGGTCGATCTCGGCCTCGTCGCCGTCACGGCGGGCAATTACGGCGGCAATCTCGGGCGCCACCACTTCCACCTCCGGGACCTGCTCGGAGAGGCCGCATGAGCATTCTGACCCTCCGCGAGGCGCCTCCTGAGCGCCTGGACCTCGACGGCCTCACGCCTGCCGCCCTCGCGGGCCTGTCGGAGGCAGAGGCCGCCCGCCTCCCGGTCGGCACCAGCCGCCGCGGCCTGACCCTCGGCGATTGCTTCGCCATCAGCCTCGACGGCTCCGACGAATTGCGGATCGTCGGCGCCACCGAGCGGCTCGACCGGGTCGGCGCCGGCTTGTCCGCCGGGCGGATCGTCGTCGAGGGCGATGTCGGCCAGCGCCTCGGCGCCGGCATGACCGGCGGCACCCTCACGGTCAGCGGCTCGGCCGGTCCCTTCGCGGGCACCGCCGCCAAGGGCGGGACGATCCGCATCGCCGGGAATGCCGGAGAGAGTGCCGGCGGCGCCCTCCACGGCGCGGAAGCCGGGCTCGACGGCGCGACGCTGATGATCGGCGGCACGGCCGGCGAGCGCCTCGGCGACCGGATGCGCGCCGGGCTGATCGTCGTGAAGGCGGCCGGGGCCCATGTGGGGTCGCGGATGATCGCCGGCACGATCGTGGCCGAGGCGATCGGCGACCACCCAGGCTACGGCATGCGCCGCGGCACCCTGGTCGCGGCCCGCCACGGCGCCCTGCTGCCGACCTTCGTGGAGACCGGGCGGCAAGACCTCGTGGTGCTGAAACTCCTGGCGACATCGATCCAGGCCCTGGTGCCCGAGGCCGCGGCATTGCTGCGGGCGCCGATGCGCCGCTACGGCGGCGACCTCGCAACCCTGGGCAAGGGCGAGCTGTTCACGCCGGTGGGGTGAGCGGGGGGCGGAGCCGTCGCGGCCCCCGAATTCCCGATCCCGCCCAGAAACCTCAGGATGAGGTTTCTGGGCGAAATTGCGCTTAAATCGCTACAACCGCGCCTGGATCTTCTTGGCGATCGCCCCCAGCCGCTGCTCCAGCAGGGTCGGCACCTCGCAGACATAGGTCAGCGACTGGCTGCGCTCCTGGAAGATGCGCTTGTCCCAGGCAAAGCGGGTCTCCAGATCGGCCAGCTCCTTGGTCTCGGGCACGTCCGGCGCGGTCTTGACCTCGCTGATCCTCCCGGCCTCGTCGCGGATGCGCTCGGCCATCACCCGCTGGCCGCGAGCGTAGCGGCCGATGCCGGCCACCACCTTGTCGCGCTCGCCGTTCAGCACCTCGAACACGCCGGCGAAGACGCGGGTCAGGCGGGCCTCCTTGTCGGCCTTGTCGAGCTTGGCCACGAACCCGTCGAGGAGGCCGTCGACCTCCTCCAGCGGCAGCCGGCGCGAGGCGATCTTTTGCGCGAGCAGGGCCGCGTCGGTGTCGTTGCCCCACTCGGCCAGCGCCTGGGTCGGGTCGGGGCCGGTCCAGATCGCGCCGGGGCCGAGCGTCGAGACCTTGCGTTGGGCGCAGGGCCAGTCGGGATCGGCTTTAGGCTGGGCGAGGGCCGGGGCGGCGCCGAGGATCAGGAGCGTGGTCAGAAGGGGACGGAGCATCGTGGGCATCTCTTGAGTGGACGGGCGGTCAGCCCGCATCCCCGGCCGGGCCGCCGCGCCGGGCGAGCAGCCCGCGGCCGGGATCGTAGGCGGCCACCGCCATGACGAAGAACGCGATCCCGGTCCCGACCACGACCGCGAAAGCGACCGGGTTGAAGGCGCCGTAGAGCGCGAACCGCACCAGCTCGACGGCATGGGTGAACGGGTTGATCTGGCAGATCCAGTAGAGCGTCGCGCTCGATTCGTTGATCCGCCACAGCGGGTAGAGCGCCGAGGAGGCGAAGAACATCGGGAAGATCACGAAGTTCATCACGCTGGCGAAGTTTTCGAGCTGGCGCACCAGCGAGGACAGGAACAGCCCGATGGCGCCGAGCATCAGCCCCGCGGCCAGGAAGGCCGGCAGGGCAGAGAGATAGCCGAGCCACGGGATGTCGGTCTCGAACACGCTCGCCACGGCGAGGAAGACGTAGGCCTGGATCAGCGAGACGATCACCCCGGCGATGAGCTTGGCCAGCAGCAGGCTCCAGCGCGGATAGGGGCTGGTGAGCAGCACCCGCATCGAGCCGACCTCGCGGTCATAGACCATCGACAGCGAGGATTGCATGCCGTTGAACAGCTGGATCATCACCGCGAGGCCCGGCACGACGTAGACCTCGTAGAGCACATAGGTCTCGTAAGGCGGCGTGATCGACAGGCCGAGCGTGTTGCGAAAACCGGCCGCGAAGATGAACAGCCAGACCAGCGGCCGGACGAGGGCCGAGAAGAACCGCTCCTTCTGGTTGAAGAAGCGCAGCAGCTCCCGGCGCACGATCCCCGACAGGGCAATCAGGTAGCCGCCGGCATCGAGCCGGCCGCGCACGGGAGTGAGGGTCGTCCCGGCGCTCATGCGACCTTCCTGGGCGTGTCGGGCCCGCGCTCGGCCGTCATCTGGCGGAACGCCGTCTCCAGGGAGCCGGACGGCTCGCTCAGGGTCTCGGCGAGGCCGCGGGCGACGATGCGGCCGCGATGCAGCACCACGACCCGGTCCTCCGCGTCGATCTCGTCGAAGATGTGGGTGGCCCACAGCACCGACAGCCCGTCCTCCCGCACCAGCGCCCGCACGATGGCGACGATGTCGGCGCGGGACTCGAGGTCGAGGCCGACGGTCGGCTCGTCGAGGAGCAGCAGGTCGGGGGCATGGATCAGCGCCCGGGCGATCTCGATCCGCCGCGACTGGCCGCCCGACAGGGTGCGGATCTTGTCGTCTCGGCGCTCCAGAAGGCCGATGCGGGCGAGCAGCGACTCGATCCGCATCAGCGCCGCCTTGCGGGCAATGCCGTGGAGGGCGGCGTGATAGAGCAGGTTCTGGCGCACCGTCAGGTCGGTGTCGAGGGTGCGGGCCTGGAACACCACGCCGAGGCGGGCGAGCGCCCGCGACGGCTCGCGGTCGAGATCGTGCCCGAGCAAGGAGACGCGGCCGGCCTGGCTGGCATAGAGCCGCGTCACCACCGAGAACAGGGTGGTCTTGCCGGCCCCGTTCGGCCCGAGCAGCGCCACGAAGGCGCCGCGCGGCACCTCGAACGACACGTCGTCGAGCGCCGTGCGGGCGCCGAAGCGGTGGCTCACGCCCTCGACCGCGAGGGCCGCGCTCATCGCGCCAACGCCTTGCGGGCGTCGCGCACCGCGTCGAGGCACTCGTCGTATTCCTTCTCGCCGAGTTCCCGCTCGGCGATGCGCAGCTCCTTCCTGAGGGTCTTGGCGACCGGCTCGGGCGGAGATGTTGCCAGCTCGGCCTTGATCGTCGCGATGCCGTCCCGGCACGCGGCTGCGTCGTCGGCGCGGGCGGGCAACGCCGTCAGCAGGAGCAGGGCGGCGAGGGCGAGACGCATCCTTGGGGTTCCTCCGGTTCTTCGAGGGCGATGTAGGCCGGGCCGGCAGGCCCGCACACCCCTGTCACTTCACGATGAAGCGCCCGGTCATGCCCCGGCTCTCCAGACCCTGGACCGACCACGGGAACTCGCCCGCCCGCACCGTCACGAATTCCACCGCGATCGTGCCCTGATCGTCGAATTCGAGGTGGTGCGGCGGCCCGGCCATGTGCACTTCGAGGTGGTTGATGACGATCTGGTTCATCCACACCCCGCGAAAGAACTCGCTGGCGAAGAACTTGTATTCTTTCTGCCCCTTGGCGGTGATGCGCAGGCGGTAGGACTTGCCGGCCTCCATCTCGATGTCCTTCACCGGGACGGCGTAATCGTTGTCCTCGGCGCCGAGGAACAACTCGGGCAGGTCGGTCCGGCCCTTGGTGAGGTCGCCGGCGGAGGAAGGGGTGGCGAGGAGGCTGGCCGCGAGGGCGGCGGCGGTGAGCAGGGCGCGCATGGGTGATCCGGGTTGAGAAGAGGAAGCGCAGGGTGGCGCGTCTCTCCTCCCCAGGCGATCTCACGCATGTCCGAGATCGCCCGGGGAGGGGACGGTGCTTTACTGCGGCGAGACCGCGACGCCCCAGGGCAGCAGGCCGACCGGGATGCTCTTCGTCACCTTCAACGCCTCGACGTCGATCACCGAGACGTCGTTCGAGGTGCCGTTGGTGGAAAACAGCAGCTTCTGGTCCGGCGTGAAGGCGAGCTGCCACACCCGCTGGCCGACCGGCAGGTACTTTTGCACCTCGTAGGTCTTGGCATCGACCACCGCCACCCGGTTCGCCGGTCCCAGGGCGATGAACGCCTTGGTCCCGTCCCGGGTCAGGCGGACGCCGACCGGCTGGATCTGCTCGTCGGTGACGCCGGCGATCTTGAAGGTGATTTTTTTGACCACCTTGCGCGTCTCGACGTCGATGACCGAGACCGTGCCGCCGACCTCGGCCGAGACCCAGAGCCATTTGCCGTCCTGGCTGAACTCGGCGAAGCGCGGGCGGGCATCGACCAGCACGTTGTCGATCACCTGGAAGGTCTTGGTGTCGATGAAATGGGCCATGTTGGTGGTCTCGGAGGTGTTGACCAGGATCGACCCGTCCGGGCTCAACCCCATCCCCTCCGGCTCGACGCCGACCGGCACCTCGGCCACCACCTTGTTCTTCTCGATGTCGAGCACCGTGACCTGGCTGTCATCCTCGTTGGCGACGTAGAGCGGGTTGCCGGAGGGATGCGCGATGAACTGCTCCGGATCCGGCCCCGAGCGCAGCGAGCGCACGATCTTGCCGGTCTTGGTGTCGAGCACGTCGATGCGGTCGTCGTCGCTGGCGCAGACGTAGAGCAGGCTGCCGTCCTTGCCCACGGTGATCCCCCGGGGACGGCGCCCGACCGGCCAGGTCGCCGTGACCTTCAGGGTCTCGGCGTCGATGACGCTGACCGAGTTGCCCTTCTCGTTGCTGACATAGACCGTGGTGGCCTGGGCGGGCGCGGCGAGGAGGGCGGCGGCGAGGGCCGCGGATGCGCCGAGGAGGCCGCTTCGGCCGGCGGAAAGGGCGCTTCGTCTCGGGCCGGGGCGGCGCATCGGGGGCTCCCTGATGGTTTCTTTGGAGGGTGATGTAGCGCTTGGGGTGGGCGGGGG
>NZ_LABX01000370.1 GCF_001043915.1 Methylobacterium aquaticum
GGTCCAGGCCACCCCCACCACTTGGCGCCTCATCGGCGGCGGACACGGCCTGCCCGAAACCTGCCGGCGCTGGTGCGGCGGCGAGGCGCTGCCCTCAGACCTCGCCCGCGAACTCGCCGGGTCGCAGGGACAAACACGGGCCTGGAACCTCTACGGCCCGACCGAGACCACGATCTGGTCGGCCTGCGCGGCCCTGCCTCCCGGCAGGACCGCCGAGCCGGATCTCGGGGAGGCGGTGGCCGCCACCGTCCTGCGGGTGCTCGACGCCGACGGGCATCCGGCGCCGGCCGGCCTGCGGGGCGAGCTGATGATCGGGGGCGAGGGGCTGGCGCGCGGCTATCTCGGCCGGCCCGGGCTCACCGCCGAGCGCTTCCTGCCCGACCCGTTCGGGGCGCCGGGGTCGCGGCTCTACCGCACCGGCGACCTGGCGGGCCGGGACGCGGACGGCCGGCTGCTCTACCGCGGGCGGGCGGACGACCAAGTGAAGATCCGCGGTCACCGGATCGAGCCGGGCGAGATCGAGGCCCGTCTCCTGGCTCTGCCGGGGGTGGGTCAGGCGGCGGTGACGGCGCGGCCGGGTCCGACGGGGTTGCGGCTCCTGGCCTATGCGGTGGCACGCGCCGGGGCGGTGCTCGACGGGCCGGCTTTGCGCGCGGCGCTGGGTCAGGCGCTGCCGGACTACATGGTGCCCATGCAAGTGACGGTGCTGGAGCACCTGCCGCTGACGCCGAACGGCAAGCTCGACCGCCGGGCGCTGCCGGAGCCGGAGGCGCCGGCAACATCTCGTCACATCGCGCCGCAGACCGAGACCGAGCGGGTGCTGGCGGGGATCTGGGCGGACCTGCTCGGCCGCGAGCGGATCGGGCGTGATGACGACTTCTTTGCGGTCGGGGGTGATTCCATCTCCGCCATGCAGGTGGTCGGTCGCGCCCGCCGTGCTGGCCTGCGCCTGGAACCTCGCGACCTCTTCCGCCATCGGAGCCTCGCGGCGCTCGCCGCCGCCGCCATTCCCCTGGAGGAGACGCAGAGCCCCGTGGCCCAGGCGCGACCGCTGTTGCAGGTCCTGAGCCAAGCGGATCTGGACGGGCTGGGGCTGGACTGGGCCGAGGTCGACGACCTCTACCCGCTCACCCCGATGCAGCAGGGCATCCTCTTCCACGCCCTCGACGCCGAGACCAGCTCCGAGGCGCGCGGCCTCTACCTCAACCAGGTCGCCGTCACCGCCTCGGGCCTCGACCCCGACCGCCTGGTCGAAGCCTGGGCCGCCGTCAGCGCCCGCCACCCCGTCCTGCGCTCCGCCATCCTGCGCGCCAACCTGCCCGGCACCGTCCCGGGCGGCGCCCTCCAGGTCGTTCACCGCAACCCCGCCCTGCCGGTCACGAGCGAGGACTGGCGCGACCAAACCCTCCCCGAGCCCGACCTCGACGCCCGCCTCGATGCGCTTGCCGCCGCCGAGCGCGAGCGC
>NZ_LABX01000371.1 GCF_001043915.1 Methylobacterium aquaticum
AATTCTTGTCTTCCCGCGTCGCGCCAGCCGGCGCCCCAGCGCGGTGGCCCGACGCGGGAAGACAAGAATTTCCTGGAGCGGCTGTTCGGGGTCGAGTAGCCCGAGCCAGATGGCAACGTCACCGGTGCCGTTCCGGGCTCCGCTGCGCGGCGCCGGAATGTCCAGGAGGGTGTCGCGACAGGCGAACAGGTTTCGCGCGCGGTGGGACCACCAGCGATCGTCCGATCCGGGGACCCGCGCCGTATCCTCCGCTCCGCGCCATCAATGCGAAAAAGCCGGCCTCCTTCGAGGCCGGCCGTCGGTTCTGCGGTAGATCTTGCCGAGCCGCTCCGCGTCAGCGCCGCCTGACCTCACCGGACGCCTCCGACATCAGCCTGCCGAGGCCGCGCTGGTCGAGGCGGGCGGGCTTGATCTCACCAGGTTTGCCCTCGGCCTTGCGCGGCGCGATGGTGCCGGTGGTGGCCGGATCGGGAATGGCGGCGAGCGCCGGGCTCGGCGCCCGGTCCTTCTCGCGCAGGGCGACCCAGTTCGCGGCCGTGGTCAGCGCGGCGATCGCGATGATGACTTTGATTCCGCCGGTGAGAAGGCGCCACATGGCTGGTCGGGACCCACGATCTCGTCGGGCCGTCGAACCGGCCCGGTCCGGCAGTCTTGATCCACAATGCTTAACGCGCCGCTTGCCGCGGCCCGGACCCGGCCGTCCCACAACGGGAGCCCGTGATCCGAACGAGCACGCGGCGGAGACGCGCGGTGCCGGGACGCTCCGGGAATTTTGGTGGGCCATGCGCCAGGGTCGCGGTTCCTGTTCCCCGAACCCGTGACGCTCCTGCGACTGCTCGGCCCACTGAGCCTCACAGGAATGGGTTGCAGAGAACTGGTCCGCCCCACCCCGTCATCGCCGGCCTCTTTGCCGCACAGCCCGGATGGGTTCCGGAAGCCTCCGGGCGCGCCGGCATCGAGGAGGGTCCGTGTAAGCCAGACCGGGCCGGCGCGGCAACCGGAATACGGCGCGGGTGCTTGCGTCTAAACGCGCCGGCCGGGGAAGCTTGACCGGCTCATGAAAACACCCGGCGGGCGCGAGGCCCGCCGGGTCGAATCAGGCGACGGGCCTCAACGCCGTGTCAGCGCAGCGAGCCGCAGAAGCGCTGGATGCGGTGGCACGCCTCTTCCAGAAGCTGGTTCGAGGTCGCGTAGGAGATGCGCAGGTTGGGACCCAAGCCGAAGGCCGAGCCATGCACCGCGGCGACGCCTTCGGCCATCAGGAGCTCGGTGACGAAGTCCTCGTCGGTCTCGATCACCTTGCCCGACTCGGTGCGCTTGCCGATCAGCTCGGCGCAGGACGGGTAGACGTAGAACGCCCCCTCCGGCGTCGGGCAGCGCAGGCCGTTGGTCTGGTTCAGCATCGACACGACGAGGTCGCGCCGGGTCTGGAACGCGGCCCGGAACTCGGCCAGGTGGTCCTGCGGCCCGTCGAGAGCGGCCACCGCCGCCCATTGCGAGATCGTCGCCGCACCCGAGGTCTGCTGGCCCTGGACGAAGTCCATCGCCTTGATGAGGTGCTCGGGGCCGGCGGCGTAGCCGATGCGCCAGCCGGTCATGGCGTAGGATTTCGAGACGCCGTTCATGGTCAGCGTCCGGTCGTAGAGCGCCGGCTCGACCTGGGCCGGGGTCACGAAGGTGAAGTCGCCGTAGACGAGGTGCTCGTACATGTCGTCGGTGAGCACCCAGACATGGGGATGGCGCACCAGCACGTCGGTCAGCGCCTTCATTTCGGCGTGGCTGTAGGCGGCACCGGACGGGTTCGAGGGCGAGTTGAGGATCACCCACTTGGTCTTGCTGGTGATGGCGCGCTCCAGCTCCTCGGGCTGGAGCTTGAAGTTCGTCGCCATCGTGGTGTCGGCGAAGACCGGGGTGCCGCCGCACAGGCCGACCATCTCCGGGTAGGACACCCAGTAGGGCCGCGGGATCACCACCTCGTCGCCCGGGTTCAGGGTGGCGAGCAGGGCGTTGTAGATCACCTGCTTGCCGCCGGTGCCGACGATGGTCTGGCTCGGCTTGTAATCGAGCCCGTTCTCGCGCTTGAACTTCTTGGCGATGGCCTCGCGCAGCGGAACGATGCCGGAGACCGGCGGATACTTGGTCTCGCCGCGGGCGATCGCCTCGATCGCCGCCTGCTTGATGTGCGGGGGCGTGTCGAAATCCGGCTCGCCGACCGACAGGCTGATGACATCGCGCCCCTGGGCTTTCAGGTCCCGCGCCTTCTGGGTCATCACGATGGTGGCGGAGGGTTTCACGCGCGAGAGGGCGTCGGCCAGAAAGCCCATGATGATCGACTCCAGTACCCTTGGGAGAATGCATCCCGGCAAAGCCCGGTCGGGCAGGGTCATGGCCGTCCGGGTCTTCGAGCGGCCGGGACCCTAGTCGCGCACGCCACGGCGAGCAAGCGGCGCGATGCCCGGAGACGAGGCACCCATGCGCGGCAGGAACGGTCGTTCACGAACGTCATGGACAACAATCGAACCGGCGTGACACCGTGCGGTGCGCCCGGCATGACGGCCCGAGACGCGAGGCCAGGGCGGGATCGGTGGCGATGGGCGAGGCGGACAGTCCGGCGAGGGTGAGCCGGGAGATCGGGCTGGCCATCGACCATGCCGCCTGCGACCCCGCCGCCTGGGATGCGGTGATGGCGGAGATCGGCCGCCTCGTGCCGGGGGTCTGGCCGGTGCTCCAGATGGTCGACGCCGCCGGGAGCGGCCTGCCGCTGGCCCAGTGGGGTTGGGACCCGGCCCACATCGAGTCCTACGAGGCGCATTACGGCGCGGTGAACCCGTGGCTTCCGCTGGTCCTGTCCACGCCCACGATGGTGTCGATCCATTCCGAGGAGCGGATGCCGGCCGAGTCCCTGCGCCACACCGAGTTCCATGCCGGCTGGCTGCGGCCCCTCGGCGCCATGACGGCGTCGAGCGGGATCAAGCTCATCGATGCCGATGGCCGCCTGGCGATGCTGAACCTCCAGCACGAGCGCGCCCGGGCGGAGCGCGAGCACGGCCGGCTCGCGGCGATCATGGAGGGGATTGGCCCGCGGATGCGCCGCGCGATCGAGACCAACCGGGCCTGCTTTCCGCCGAGCGCCGCCCGCGTTCCCGGGGAGACGCTGCTCGACCGGGTGGCCGACCCCGCCTTCGTGGTGACCCGCGACCTGCGCCTCGTCGAGGCGAGCCGGGCCGGCCATGCGCTGATCGCCGGGGGCGAGGTGCTGCGGGTCGGTGCCCTCGACCGGGTGCAGATCCGCGATCCGGGTCTCGCCGGGGCCGTGGCCCGGGAGGTCGCCCTCGCCTGCGGCGGCGATCCGGCGGACGGCGCCCCGGACATCGCCTCGGAACTGGCCCCCGGCCCCGTGCGAATCGGGGAGGCGCTCTGGCGGGTCACGGCGATCGGCCTGCGCCAGGACCTGCGCGGCGTCCTCGGGATGGCGCGGCTGCTGACGCCGGACCATCTCGCCCTGGTGGTGCTGCGCCGGACCGTCTCCGACGGAGCCCGGGCGCGCCACCACCTCGCCGCCCTCGGCCTGTCCCCGGCGGAGATCCGGCTCGCCCTCCTGATGGACGGAACGCGCTCCCTGGTCGAGGCCGCCGGGAGCCTCGGCATCCGCCACGAGACCGCCCGCTCGCAGTTGCGCCAGGTCTTTTCCAAGCTCGGCGTGTCCCGGCAATCCGAACTGGCGGTGTTCATCCTCCGGCTCAGGCAGCGCGCCTGAGCCGGGGCGGGCCTCGTCAGCCCGGGATCACGTCCACGATCTCGTAGGTATCGGGATCGATGATGACGATGTCGTCCCCGACCAGCACGTAGCGGAAGCCGCGATAGGCCGGCACCAGGGTGAGGATCGCCGGCGGCAGGGCGTGCAGGGTGATCGAGCGCGGCACCGCCACGCCGGCACGGAGGGCGAAGTTGACCCCCGTCACAGGCCGCACGCCGGAGCGCACGATGGTCTGGCGGAACTCGGTGCGCCGGGTGGTGTCGAGGCGCGAGACCGCACCCCGGGCCTCGGACTGGCCGCCGCCACGCTCGCCGCGTTCGGCCCCCCGGTCACCCCGCTCGGCGCCGCGCTCGCCCCGTTCCGCGCCGCGTTCGCCGCGTTCCGCCCCGCGTTCGCCGCGCCCGCCCGTCTCGGCGCCGCGCTCGCCCGGCTCGGCCCCGCGTCCACCGGCACCCGGCTGAGTGCCCTCGCCCCCGGGCCGGCCGCCGGAAGCCCCCGGCTGCGGCCCTGCGCCGCCCGCCGCTCCAGCGCCGCCCGGCTGGGCCGTGCCGCCGCCGCCGCGGGGAGCACCGGGCGCACCGCCGGCGCCCCCAGCGCCCATTCCCGCTCCACCGCCGCCGCCCATGCCCGCACCGCCCCCGGCGCCGCCGGCTCCTGCACCACCGCCCCCGGCACCGCCGGCTCCTGCACCACCGCCCCCGGCACCGCCTGCGCCGCCTTGCGCGAAGGCCGTGGCCGCACCGAGCACCAGCACGGCCGCCGTCATCGTTCCGCGGAGCGCCTTGCCGCCAATCAGCTTGCTCATGTGATCCCTCTCCCGACACCACACCCGCGCGGCCGAGGGCGTGGGTTG
>NZ_LABX01000372.1 GCF_001043915.1 Methylobacterium aquaticum
TGAAGTGGCACACGGCGGCCCGGCACGGCGCCTCGGTGGTCCGGCGCGTCCTGGAGGCCGGGATCGAGCCCGGCATCCTGGTCAACGTCAATTTCCCGGATTGCGAGCCCGACGCCGTCAAGGGCATCGCGGTGGCGGCGCAAGGGGTGCGCAACCAGGCGCTGCTCGCGATCGACGAGCGGATCGACGGGCGCGGCAACCCGTATTTCTGGCTCGCCTTCGCCAAGGCGCGGTTCGAGCCGGGCCACGGCACCGACCTGAAGGCGATCGCCGACGGCTTCATCTCGGTCACCCCTCTGCGCCTCGACCTCACCGACGAGCCGACCCTGACGCGCTTCGCCCAGGCCCTCGCGTGAACCACGCTCACGAGGGGCGAGACGGCACGCCGGAGGCCACCGGACGGGACGGCTCCGGGCAGGCGTCCGGCGCGGTCGAGACCGCGGCCTTCGTGCTCGGCCTGCGCGCCCGCGGCGTGCGCGACGCCGCGGTGCTCGGCGCGATGGAGCGGGTCCCGCGGGAAGCTTTCGCGCCGCTCGCCTTCCGCGATCTCGCGCGCCGCGACATCGCCCTGCCGCTGCCCTGCGGCCAGACCATGACGGCGCCGAGCGTCATCGCCACGATGCTGGCGGCGCTCAACGCGCAAGGTGCGCGGGTGCTCGAGATCGGCACCGGATCGGGCTACGCCACCGCCCTGCTGCTGCGCTTAGGGTGCTCCGAGGTGGTCAGCCTGGAGCGCTACGCCACGCTGGCCCGCAACGCCCGCTCGCGCCTCGACGCGCTGGGCTTTGGCGCCGCGATGGTCGGCCTCGCCGATGGCTGCACCCCGCCGGAGGAAGCGGGCAGCTTCGACCGGATCCTGGTCAACGGCAGCCTGCGCGACGTGCCCCCGGCCCTGATCGACCGCCTGAACCCGGGCGGGCGCCTCGTCGGGGCGCTCGACACGCCGGCGGGCCCGCGCCTCGTCGCCATCGCCCAGGAGGCCGACGGCCCGTGGCGGCAGGTGCGCGAGACGCCCTTGCGCATCGCCCCGCTGACGCCCGGCCTCGCGGCGATGCTGTAACTCAAGGCCGGTTTCCGGCCGTGAGCGTGAAGCCCGGACAAAGCCCCGCAACGGAAGTTTAACCTGAATCCGCTTTGAATTCACACCAGGAG
>NZ_LABX01000373.1 GCF_001043915.1 Methylobacterium aquaticum
CAGGGGCCACGGGCTTCGCCGGTGCGGGCTGTGCCGGCTCGGCCGGCTTCGGTGCGGCGGCGGAGGGAGGGGCGGACGCGGGTTGCGCCGGCTCCAGGCCGTCCGCGGCCGGGACCAGGGCGGCGGGCGTGCCGGACGCGGCGTCCTCGGCCGTCGCGACCTCGGGCGTCACCGCGACCCCGGCCTCCGGAGCCGAGGCGGGCGCGGCATCCCCGCCCTCGATCGCGAGCCGCACCAGCTCGGCGCCGACCGCCAGCATCTGGCCGGCCTCGGCGCCCAAAGCCACGACCGTGCCGCTCACCGGTGAGGGGATCTCGACGGTCGCCTTGTCGGTCATCACGTCGGCGAGCGGCTGGTCCTCGCGGACCACATCCCCGACCTTGACGTGCCAGGCCGAGACCTCGGCCTCGGCCACGCCCTCGCCGATATCCGGGAGCTTGACGATGCGAAAGCCCATGGATCAGCCCTCCAGCGCGGCGCGAAGGGCCTGGCCGACGCGCGTAGGCCCCGGGAAATAGGCCCATTCCTGGGCGTGCGGGTAGGGCGTGTCCCAGCCCGCGACCCGGACGATCGGCGCCTCCAGGTGGTAGAAGCAGGATTCCTGCACCAGCGCCGCCAGCTCGGCGCCGAAGCCCGAGGTCAGGGTCGCCTCATGCGCGATAACGCAGCGGCCGGTCTTGCGCACCGACGCCTCGATCGTCTCCATGTCGAGGGGGAGCAGCGTGCGCAGGTCGATGATCTCCGCGTCGATCCCGGTCTCGGCGGCGGCGGCCTCCGCCACGTGCACGATGGTGCCGTAGGCCAGCACCGTGACGGCCGCGCCCTCGCGCCGGATCGCCGCCTTGCCGAGCGGCACGGTGTAATGCCCGTCCGGCACCTCGCCGAGGTCGTGGCGGGCCCAGGGCGTCACCGGCCGGTCGTGATGGCCGTCGAACGGGCCGTTATAGAGGCGCTTGGGCTCCAGGAAGATCACCGGGTCGGGATCCTCGATCGCGGCGATCAGCAGGCCCTTGGCGTCGTAGGGATTCGACGGCACCACGGTCTTGAGGCCCGCCACGTGGGTGAACAAAGCCTCGGGGCTCTGGCTGTGGGTCTGGCCGCCGAAGATGCCGCCGCCGGTCGGCATCCGCACCACGATCGGGGCGGTGAACTGGCCGCCGGAGCGGTAGCGCAGGCGTGCGGCCTCTGACACGATCTGGTCGTAGGCCGGGTACATGTAATCGGCGAACTGGATCTCGACGCAGGGCTTCAAGCCGTAGGCCGCCATGCCGACGGCGGCGCCGACGATGCCGAGTTCGCTGATCGGCGCATCGAAGCAGCGGCTCTTGCCGAACCGCGCTTGCAGCCCTTGGGTGCAGCGGAAGACGCCGCCGAAATAGCCGACATCCTCCCCAAACACGACCACGTCGTCGTCGCGCTCCATCGCCACCGCCATCGCGTCGCGGATGGCCTCGATCATCGTGCGGCGCGGCATGTCAGTACCCCGCCTGCTGGCGCTGCCGGCGCAGATGGGGGGGCATTTCGGAGAAGACTCCTTCGAACATGTCGCGCGGGGATGGCTTGCCGCCGGCGTGCAGCGTGCCGTGAGTCTCGGCCTCGCGCTGCGCCGCCACCACCTCGTCCAGGATCTCGGCCTCGCCCTGGCGGTGACGCTCCTCCGACCAGGCGCCGCGGGCGATGAGGTGGTCCTTCAGGCGCCTGACCGGGTCGCCCAGCGGCCAGGCGTCGAACTCGGTCTTCGGCCGGTAGGCGGAGGGGTCGTCGGAGGTCGAATGCGCCCCGGCCCGGTAGGTGACGTATTCGACGAGGGTGGGCCCGAGATTGCGCCGCGCCCGCTCCACCGCCCATTTCGCCACCGCGTGGACGGCGAGGTAGTCGTTGCCGTCGACCCGGAGCGCCGGGATACCGAAGCCGTGGCCGCGGGCCGCGAAGGTCGAGGAGCCGCCGCGGGCGAAGCCCTGGAAGGTCGATATCGCCCACTGGTTGTTGACGACGTTGAGCACCACCGGCGCCCGGTAGGTCGAGGCGAAGACGAGGGCGGCGTGGAAATCCGACTCCGCGGTCGATCCGTCGCCGATCCAGGCGGCGGCGATCTTCGTATCGTTCTTGATCGCCGAGGCCATCGCCCAGCCGACCGCCTGGATGGTCTGCGTCGCGAGATTGCCAGAGATCGAGAAGAAGCCGTGATCCTTGGCCGAGTACATCACCGGCAATTGCCGGCCGTGCAGCGGATCGTTCTCGTTCGAATAGATCTGGCACATCATGTCGACGAGCGGATAGCCGCCGGCAATCAGCAGGCCCGCCTGCCGGTAGGTCGGGAAGTTCATGTCCCCGGGCTGGAGCGCACGGCGGAAGGCGGTGCTCACCGCCTCCTCGCCGAGATGCTGCATGTAGAACGAGGTCTTGCCCTGGCGCTGGGCCATCAGCATCCTGGCATCAAAGGCGCGCAGCTTCATCATGTCGCGCAAGCCCGCGAGCAGCTCCGCATCGGTGAGCGAGCCGGCCCAGGGGCCGACCGCCTGACCGTCGGAATCGAGCACCCGGATCAGGGTGTAGGCCATGTCGCGGATATCCGCCGCCGGCACATCGATATCGGGCCGGCGGCGGATATCCGCGA
>NZ_LABX01000374.1 GCF_001043915.1 Methylobacterium aquaticum
GGCCGGCGAGCCCGGTGCCGAGCAGGCCGAGGCCGAGATGGCGGCGGGTCAGCGCCATGACGCGGTGTCCTTCGGGGAGGCGGGCCCGGGCTCGGGGGCGCCGCCGCGCTCCTCGGCCCGGATCGCGTCGGCAAGAAGCTTCAGCTCGACGTCGAGCCCCTCGATCTCGGGGGCGTCGAGCCGGTCGGCATGGCGGGAGAAGACGGCGTCGAGGTTCCCGATCATCGCGGCCGCGGCGGCGAGCCGGGCCGGATCGGGCCGGTGGGCGCCTTCGAGGATCCGGTAGCCCTCGCCGAGCCGGACCGCCGCCGGCAGGTAGTAGGTCAGGAGCCGGCGCGCCGCGTTCAGGCGCCGGGGCTCCCGCTCGACCCGTTCGGCGGTCGCCACCGCGACGGCATGCAGGCGCTCGAGCCGGGCGCGGGGCTCCGGCGCCCGCACGGTGCGGGCGGCCTCGCGCAGGCGGGCGAGGTCGCCGCGGGCCGCGGCCAGCACCTCGCCGGCGAGGTCGAGGGCGGCGCCGTCGAGGGCGGCCCGGTCCAGCCCCTCGAAGGGCGCGCGCGGCGCCAGCACGAGGCGCAACCCCGCAAAGACCAGAACCGCGCCCGGCAGGGCGACCCAGAGCGGCAGGCCGAGCCCGAACGCCGCGAGCGGCGCGAAGGCGCCGCCGGCCAGCCCCGCCCAGAGATCGGCGGCCGCGCCGGGACGCGGGAGCCGGATCAATTGTAGCCCCGCACGGCGCGGAACGCTTCGCGCAGGGAGCGGCGGCCGTCGAAGACCCGGGCCCGCGTGGCCTCGGCCAGGGTGTCGAGCTGCGTCGCGTCGGCATCGCCGAAGGTGACGCCGAAGACCGGGATGTCGGCCCCGGTGGCGCGCCACAGGGTGAGGAAGTCGCGCTGGCGGTCCTCGCTGCGGCCGTCGGTCATCAGCACGATCGCCGGCAGGTAGCGGCCGAGATCGGGCGTGGCGCGGATCTCCCGCAGGCCCGCGGCGGCGCAGGCGTAGATGTCGGTGCCGCCGCCCGCCCGGTTGGCCTCGACCGCCTCGACCAGGCTCGCGGCATCGGCCGCCGCCCCCGTGGCGCGGGTCACACTCCGCGGCGCGGCGTCGAAGGGGATCACCACGATGCGGTCGCCCGGGCCGTTCTGGACCAGGACCTGGGCCGCCTCGTCGTGCGACAGCACGAAGCGCATCGCGGCCTTCAGCTCCGTCTCGCCCCGGCCGCCCATGCTGCCGGAGAAGTCGAGGCAGTAGACGGTGAGCGAGGGCCGGCGCAGGGCCTCCTGGTAGAGGTCGAGGGCGGCGCGCACCACAGCCGGCTCGGGCATGCGGATCAGCGGCACCAGCCGGGCCGGGTCGTAGTTCCAGCTCGGGTCCGGCGCCGCCCCGGTCGCCTCGCCGATCGCCGGGCGCCGGCCGAGCGCGACGAGCCGTCCCTGCACCTCCGGCGACAGCATGTGCTTGAGGAGGGCGTCGAAGAACGCCCGCGCCTCGGCGCCCTTGCCGCGGTCGACGAAGCCGAGCGGCGAATTCGCCGCCGCGACCCCGTCGCTGGGATAGATCGCATAAAGCGGCTCCGCCCCGCGGCGCGTCAGCTCGGCGTTGGTCTCGGCCAGCACCGCCTCGTAGTTCCACATCCCGTCATAGGCGGTGCCGCCCTCCAGCCCCTTGAGGTAGAGGTCGGCGAGCCAGGCGCTCGACCCGGCGGTGCGGGTGGTGCCCGAGAGGAGCGTGCGGACCGTGTCCTGGAGGCCGGGCTTGCGCAGATCGGCCAGGGTCATCGCATCGGGGGAGCCGAGCGCCGCCGACAACATGGCGAGATAGGCGCCGGCGCCGGAATTCGACTGGGTCGCCGAACTCGCCAGGTAGGTGAGTTTCTTGTCGCGGACCGCCGCCACGATCTCGCTCGTCGCCACCGGGCGCCCGACCCAGCCGAGCGCGGCGGCCCGGCTCCTGCGCAGCCCGAGGATCACCGGCGAGCGGGCGACCGGCGTCAGGTCGCGCACCCGCTTGTCGCGGTCGAACAGCTCGATCCAGATCGCATTGGCCGGCCAGACCACATCCATATCCGGCGGGTCCTTGGCGAGGGCGAGGCCGATATCGAGGGAGCCCTGGTAGGCGAAGCGGCAGGTGACGCTCCGGTCCCGGCAGAAATCCTGCACGATCGGCTCCAGCGTCCGGTTCTCGGAGCCGGAGGCGATCACGACTTCGAGGGGCGGCCGCCCGCAGGCGGTCAGCCAGGCGAGCGGGACCAGCAGAAGCAGCGCGAGGGCGCGGCGGATCGCCGTCACGATGGCTGCCCCAGCACGGCGCGCTTCAGCTCGCCCTCGATCCTGACCAGCTCGGCCTCGGCGGCCTGGCGCTTGGCGCGGCCGTCGCGCTGGATCGCCAGCACCTCGTCGATGGTCGCCACGAAGGAGCGGTTGACCTGGGCCAGGGTCTCGATGTCGACGATGCCGCGCTGGACCTCGCGCTCGATGCCGGCGGCTCCCGTCCGCAGGGCCTCGGCATTGGCGCGAAGGAGGGCGTTGGTGGTGTCGGCGACCTCGCGCTGGAGCTTGATCGCCTCGCCCTGGCGGTGGAGCGCCAGGGCGATCGTCATGGCGTTCTTCCAGGTCGGGATCGTGGTGGCGATCGAGGATTGCAGCTTCTCGACCAGGGCGGCGTCGCCGTTCTGCACGAGGCGGATCTGCGGCATCGCCTGCATGGCGATCATCCGGCTGAGCTTGAGATCGTGCAGCTTGCGCTCCAGCCGCTCGATCCCCTGCGCCAGATCGGCCGCGGCCTGCGTGGCCAATTGCCCCTCGATGCCGTCCCCGGCCGCCCGGGCCCGGGCCTCGAGGGCGGGCAGATGAACGCGGCGCGCCTCCTCGACGACCTCGCCTCCGGCGACGATATACGCTTCCAGCTCGCGCAGTTGCGCGAGGTTGCGGTCGAACAGGCCGTCGAGCATCGCGATGTCGCGGCGCAGCGCGTCGCTGCGGCGCTCGAGTTCGAGGGCGATCCGGTCGACCTGGGCGGCGAGCGAGGTGAACCGCTCCTTGAAGCGCAGGAGCCGCGCCTTGGCGCCGCCCCACAGCCGCTCCAGAAGGCCCGTCTTGGCGAGCGACGCCGGATCGAGGCTGTTGACCTTGACGATCATGTCGGAGAGCAGGTCACCGACGGTGCCGGAATCCTTGTTCAGGGTGTCGCGCAGGATCGTGTCGGCGAAGGCGGCCACGCCCCGCTGCGCCTGGTCGCCATAGGCCGTCAGCGCCGCGCGGTCGTCGAGCCGGATCTCCTGGCGGATGCGCGCGACGAGGGCCGGATCGGGCTCGGCCCCCTTGGCCGCAATCCCCTTGGCCGGAGCGGGAACCGACCGGAGCGACGAGTGGGCATCCATGCGAACCTCCGGGCGTGCCGGGCGATCTGGCGGAGGTTCGATGACGGTTCGATGACAGCGTGAGAGGAGAGCACGGCCGGGAGGGCGTCGGATCGGGACTCCTGGTGTGGCCTCCTGGACTTGGCCCGCGGACTGGGCGACCATGCGGGACCGGCCTCCCATGGTCGTCGACGACCCTCGGCCTCACGCGGCCACGGGCGGTCCGGGATGCTCCCGGCTCACCCCACCGCCACCGGCTGCTTGACCACCGAGGGCGTCCGCATCGTCACCAGCTCCTCCCCGGCCGTCGGGTGGACCGCGATGGTGCGGTCGAAATCGGCCTTCTTGGCGCCCATCGTCACCGCGATGCCGACCGCCTGGATGATCTCGCCGGCATCGTGGCCGAGCACGTGGACACCCACCACCCGGTCGCTCGCCCGCTCGACGATGATCTTCATCAGAATCCGCTCGTCGCGGCCCGACAGGGTCGCCTTCATCGGCCGGAACCGGGCCTCGTAGACGTCGATCTCGCCGCAGAGGCGCCGCGCCGCCTCCTCGCCATGGCCGACGACGCCGATCTCCGGCGTCGAGAACACCGCGGTCGGGATCAGGGTGTGGTCGACCGCCCAGGGCTTGTCCCCGAACACCGTGTCGGCGAAGGCGTGGCCCTCGCGGATCGCGATCGGGGTCAGCGCGGCGCGGTTGGTGACGTCGCCGACGGCGTAGATCGAGGGCGCGACGGTCTGCGAGAACCGGTCGACCGGAATCGCCCCGGCGGCGTCGAGGGTGATGCCCGCCTTCTCCAGCCCGAGACCGGCAACGTTGGGGCGCCGGCCGGTCGCCACCAGCACCTGGTCGACCAGGATCTCGCTGCCATCGTTCAGCGTGGCGCATATCGCGCCGTCGCGCCGGTCGAGGCGGTGCACGGTGGTGTTCAGGCGCAGGTCCATCCGCTTGGCATAGGCGTCGCCCAGCGCCTGGCGGATCTCGCCGTCGAAGCCGCGCAGGAGCCGGTCGCCGCGGTGGAGCAGGGTGGTGCGGGTGCCGAGGGAGGCGAACACGCCCGCGAACTCGACCGCGATGTAGCCGCCGCCGACCACCAGGATCCGCTCGGGCTGGGTCTCCAGCTCGAACACCTCGTTCGACGTGATGGCGAGTTCGGCGCCGGGGATCAGCGGCTCCTTCACCGGATGGGCGCCGACCGCGACCAGGATGTGGCGGGCCCGCACCCGGGTCCCGGTGCGGACCAGGCGCACGGTGTGGGGATCCTCGATCACCGCCCGGTCGGGCACCACCTCGACGCCGGCGCGCATCAGGTTGGTGGCGTAGATGCCCTCCAGCCGCGTCACCTCGGCGTCGCGCCGGGCCTTCAGGGTCGCCCAGTCGAAGCGCGGGGTGCCGACCTCCCAGCCGAAGCCGGCGGCATCCTCGAATTCGTCAGCGAACCGGCCGGCATAGACCATCAGCTTCTTGGGCACGCAGCCGCGGATCACGCAGGTGCCGCCGACCCGGTATTCCTCGGCGAGCTGCACCCGGGCGCCGTAGCCGGCGGCGATGCGCGCCGCCCGCACCCCGCCGGAGCCACCGCCGATCACGAACAGATCGACGTCGAAAGCCTCGTGCTGCGTGTCGGTCATGGCGTTCACCGCTCGTCCGTGAGATCGTCCGATTGATAGTGCAAGGCGCGCAGCCAGGCGATGGCCGCGCCGAGGCCGGCGGTCCACCACGCCTGCCAGGCACCGTGCTCGACGAAGGCGACGATGCCGGCCGTGGCGAGCAGGGCCAGGGCGGTGCTGCGGGCCGCCGCCGTCCAGGCCGACAGGCCCCGCAGGGTCAGGACCAGGACCAGGGAGGCGAGCGTCGCGCCGGCGAGCCCCAGCTCGGCCCAGACCTGGAGGAAGCTGTTATGCGGGTGTCCGACCGCCAGCATGAAGCGCATCTCGGGCTCGATCCGCTCGGCCACCGGCGTCTCCTGGAAGCGCCCGGAGGTGCCGTAGCCGGCGCCGCGCCAGGGATCGGCGGCGACCGCCGCGCCGAAGCTGCGGGCGATGGCGACCCGGGCCCGGGTGCTGCTGCCGGCCAGCCGCTGGTGCAGGGATTCCGGCATGGTGCGGGCCAGAAGATCGCCTTCGACCGGCGCCAGGACCAAAGCCCCGAGGAGGGCCGCTCCGACGAGGCCGATGCCGGCCCGGGCCGGCAGCCCGCGCACGAGGCCAAACGTGACGGCACCGGCGGCGAGCCCCAGCACCGTCGCGCCGCTGACCGAGCGCCAGGCCGCCACCGCGAGGCAGAGGCCGGCCAGCGCCGCGAGGCGGCGCCGTCCGCTGGCGGCGAGGAACGCCGTGAGGGGGAAGACCAGCAGCATCATGACGAGGAGCGGCCGGTTGAACGCGAAGGCGGCGACGCGCTGGCCCAAAGCCTCGCGGATCATCAGGCCGGAGGCGAGGTCCGCCACCACGTAGCCGCAAGCCGCGATGAGGATCCAGGCCGCGGGCCCGGCGACGGCGCCGAGATGCGGCGGCGCGAGCCGCGCCACCAGATAGGCGCCGGCCAGAGCCGGCAGGAACTCGGAGAGGGTGCGCAGCGACAGGCCGGGCAGCGGGCTCCAGACGAGGCTCAGCCCGCACCAGGCCAGAAAGGCAAGGGCCGCGAGGCCGAGGGGCGTCGCCAGCGGCGCGACGAGGAGCGCCCGCAAGGGGCGCCCGGCCATCGCGGCCCCGGCGAGAAGCAGGAGCCCGGCGAAGCCCACCACCACCGGGCTCGACCGGTTCGCCAGGGCCATGCAGGCCGGCAGGGCAGCGATGACGATCGCGCCGAGACGATCGAGCGTCTCGGCCCGCTCGCCGGCCATGCGGGCGATCACTGCAGCTGGTGGCCGCGCTTGCCCATCTCGGCCCGCACCCGGACCATCATGTATTCCGAGACCTCCTGGGTCCAGGTCTGCATCGCCTGCACCATGTCGTCGAGCACCTGGGGCTGGGTCTCGACGTAGCGCTTGCCCGACGGCGAGCGGAAGAAGGTGGCGATGTCGCGCAGCTCCGCCTCGGTGAGCTTGTTGGCGTAGATGCGCGAGGCGGTGTCGATGATGCGCTGCTTCTGCAACTCCAGCTCGGGCTGCATCTTCTCGATGACGTCGTTGAGATCCTTGGTCAGCTCGGGCCGGGTGACCGCCGCCTGCTTGATCTGCTCGCCGAAGGCCGGGAGGATCGAATCGAACGAGCGGGCGATGCCGGAGGACAGCATCACCTCCTTGGCGAGCGCCAGGTGGCTCGGGGTGATCGCGGCCGGCTGCGGCGCGGCGGGCGCCGGGGTGGCGGGCTTCGTCTGGGCGAGGGCGGGACCGGCAAGGAACAGGCCCGACAGGGACGCGGCGAGAACGCCCGCCAGACGAGCACGGGAACGGCGCGGGGACATCGATTGGCTCCGGAAGGAAGGCACCCGCTCGGGACGCGGGGGTGACGGGGAGAGAGGTGGGCGGCCCGTCAGGCCGCCCCGAGGGTGACGATGCGGGGCTGGCCGTCGGCCGCCTCCGCGACGATCGCGCCGGTGGCGAGGCCGAGGAACAGGCCGTGCTCGACCACGCCGGGCACCGCCACGAGGGCGCGGGCCAGGGCCTCGGGATCGGGGATGCGGCCGAGGCCGGCATCGAGGATCAGGTGGCCGCCATCGGTGAGGAACGGCGCCCCGTCGGCGCCCTTGCGGACGGAGAGCGGCCCGGCGCAGCCGGCCGACCGGATCGCCGCCGCGACCGCCAGGGTGGTGGCGACACGGCCGAAGGGCACGACCTCGATCGGCAGGGGAAAGCGCCCGAGCGTCTCGACGCGCTTGGCGCCGTCGACGATCACCACCATGCGGCGGCTCGCCGCCGCCACGATCTTTTCACGCAGGAGCGCGCCGCCGCCGCCCTTGATGAGGCGAAGCTGCGGGTCGATCTCGTCGGCGCCGTCGACCGTCAGGTCGAGGTCGGGGGTCTCGTCGAGGGTGGTGAGCGGGATGCCCGCGGCCTCGGCGGCCCGGCGCGTCGCCTCCGAGGTCGGCACGCCGACGACCGAGAGCCCCGCCCGGACCCTCTCGCCGAGGAGTTCGACGAACAGGGCCGCCGTGGAGCCGGTGCCGAGGCCGAGGCGCATGCCGTCCTCGACGAGCCCGACCGCCCGGGCGGCGGCGGCGCGCTTGAGTTCGGCCGGGCTCAACGCCGGCCTCCGCGGGGTGGACGGATCTGGGACATCGGCAAGGCGCCTCGAATCGACTCTCTCGTCCGCCGGGACATCCCCCTTGGGACACGATCCCCGGGGCGACGGCAAGGCAGGCGGGGCGTTCCGTGACGGCCGCCCCGCTGATCGAGAGGCCCCCTAGCACGCGGCCGGGAGAGGCGGAAGCGGCCATCCGGCCTCGCGCGAACGGCGCCGCACCCTGGCGCCCTCCCGTGAGATCGGGGCTCGCGCGATCAGGGCTTGCCCGCCGGGGCGGGGGCCTGGAGTTGGGCCGGCGCCGCGCTGCCGGCATTGCCCTGGGGCGTGCAGACCACGGCGTCGTCGAGCACGTAGCAGATGCTCATCGCGCCGGTGCGCTGGTTGACCCGGAAGACGCCGGCCTCGCGCAGGTGGCGGGAGGCCACGAGGCTGTATTCGGAAGGGGCCTGCGGCCCGGCGCCCTCGCCGGGGCCGAAGCACAGGGTGGTGCCGATGGTGTTCTCTTTCAGGCCGTACTGGCAGGAGATGACCTCGCCGGTTGCCCTGTCGACCCGGTAGACCCGGTTGAGGTCGGCTTGGGGGGCCGGCACGAACTCGTAGGAGGCGGCGTGCGCCGCGCCCGCGGCCAGAGGCCCCGCCACGATTCCGGCGGCCAGCCCGACGGCCCTGATCCGATCACCCGCTCTCCCGCCCATGGCGGCCGCTCCTCGCACGCATGACGACGACGGCCCGGACCGGCGCGCCGGCCGAATCGTCCGTCTCGCGCTGTTATAGCGCGACCCCGCTTGCCCCGGGCTTGCCCCGCTCCCGGCTCATCCCGGCGCGGGTTCCGTCCCGCTTCGCCCGCCTGTATGGGAGGCGTCCCGACGCCCCAGCCAGCGAGAGCCCATGCCGACCTCCAGCCCCGCCGCCCTGCCGCCGATCGTCGTCTTCGACCTCGACGGCACCCTCGCGGAGACCGCGGGCGACCTGATCGGCACGCTCAACGTGATCCTGGAGCGGGAAGGGCTGCCGCCGGTGGCGGTGGCGCAGGCCCGGGAGCTGATCGGGGCGGGAGCCCGGGCGCTGATCCAGCGCGGATTCGCGGCCGGCGGGCGCGAGCTGACGCCGACGCGGCTCGACGAACTCTTCCGGGTGTTCCTGGCCCATTACGGCCAGCATCTCTGCGACGTGTCGCATCTCTTCCCGGGCGTCGTCGACGCCCTCGACCGGCTGGAGGCGGCGGGCTACCGCCTCGCGGTCTGCACCAACAAGCCGGAGGACCACTCGGTCCGGCTCCTGGAGCTGCTCGGCGTGAAAGACCGCTTCGCGGCGATCTGCGGCCGCGACACCTTCCCGTACTTCAAGCCCGATCCGCGGCATCTCACCGAGACGATCGCGCGGGCCGGCGGCGATCCGGCCCGCGCGGTGATGGTGGGCGATTCGCGCACCGACATCGCCACCGCCAAGGCGGCCGGCATTCCGGTGGTGGCGGTGCCGTTCGGCTATACCGACGTGCCGGTGGAGGAGCTGGGGCCGGACGTGGTGATCCAGCATTTCGAGTCACTGTACGAGGCGGTGCGGCGGCTGGATCCGGGCGTGGCCTGATAGCCTCTGCCGCCCTCCCGATCGCAGTCAGATATGCCGGGGCCGGGCCGCGACATCCAGGATGACGGGCTTGGATCGTCAGATTGCGCCCCTGAAATTCAGCCCATTGAAAAACATGCGCTTTCCCCTTCCCCTTGTGGGGAGGAGAGGCGCGCGACGTTCAAAGGTGAGTGCTGTCAGCCCGGGATGACGCGGAGGGTGGCGAAAGCGTTGGGAGAGCTGAACAGGCTCACATCCCTTGTGTCGTCGAGGAACGAATGGTGGGCGCGACAGGGATTGAACCTGTGACCCTTCGCGTGTGAAGCGAATGCTCTCCCGCTGAGCTACGCGCCCGACGATCGGTCCCCTGCGGGTGTGACGCAGCGCCTGACCGGCAGCCGCATCGCGGACCGAACCTGTCTCGATGGCGATCCTCGCCGGCGACGGGACGCCAGGATCGAGCCATCCAACTCTCGAAAGGGTGGTGGGCGCGACAGGGATTGAACCTGTGACCCTTCGCGTGTGAAGCGAATGCTCTCCCGCTGAGCTACGCGCCCTGTGAGCCGGCTTCTAGGCGGGGCGACGCAGCGCGTCAAGGCGCTTCGTCGCCCCGTGCGCGCCGCTATTGCGCCGGCACCGTCGCGACAAGTTCCGTCGGCACGAAGCGGCCATCCTCGCGGCGGGTCATGTCGATCCGCCGGTCGTGGAAGGCGGTGAGAGTCGAGCGGTGGCCGATCGACACGATCGTGGTGCCGGGCAGTTCGTGGCGCAGCATGCGGTAGAGCGCGGCCTCGGTCGGCTCGTCGAGGGCGGCGGTGGCCTCGTCGAGGAAGAGCCAGTCGGGCTTGGCCAGGAGCGCCCGGGCGATGGCGAGGCGCTGCTGCTCGCCGAGCGACAGGGCCTGGGCCCAGGGCGCCTCCTCGTCGAGGCGGGCAGCGAGATGCGGCAGCCGCGCCGCCTCGAGCGCCGCGCGGATCGCCGCGTCGTCGTGGCGTCCGGCGGGCTCCGGATAGGTGGCGGCGGCGCGCAAGCTCCCCATCGGCAGGTAGGGCCGCTGCGGCAAGAGCATCAGGCGGGCGCCCTCCGGGGTCGTGACCGAGCCCTCGCCGAAGGGCCAGATGCCCGCGATGGCGCGAAACAGCGTCGACTTGCCCGAGCCCGAGGGGCCGGTGAGCAGCGTCGTCTCGCCCGGCCGGAAGGAGAGGGCGGGGGCTTCGGCGATGCGCCGTCCGTCCGGCAGGTCGAGGGCGAGGCCCTTGAGGTGCAGGCCCGTGCCGCTGGCCGGGGCGACCGCCAGCGCGCTGCCCGCCGCCATCGCGTCGGCCCGGGCCATCGCCGCATCGAAGGTGGTGAGCCGGTCGACCTGCGCCTTGTAGTCGGCCAGCGTCACGTAGAAGGTGATGAAGAACGACATCGTGCTCTCGACCCGCGAGAACGCGCCGGCGGTCTGCGTCATCACCCCGAGCGGGATCTGGCCGGCGAAGTAATAGGGCGCCACCAGGATGTAGGGGATCACCACGTTGACCTGCTGGTAGCTGACCGTGAAGGCGGCGAGCTTCTTGCGGCGGTCGACGATGGCATAGAAATTCTGGATCAGGGCGCCGAAGCGCTCACCGAGCGAGACCCGCTCGGCCCGGGCGCCACCGAGCAGGGCCACCTGCTCGCCGTATTCGCGCAGGCGGGCGAGGGAGAAGCGGAAATCCGCCTCGCGGCGCTGCTGCTCGAAGTTGAGCCCGACCAGCGCCCGGCCGATGCGGTGAGTGATCCAGGTGACCAGCGCCGAGTAGACCAGCGCGCCCCAGACCAGGAAGCCCGGCACGTGCCAGTCGGTCCCCGGCACCGTGAAGGCGGACGAGATGTTCCACAGGATCACCGAGAACGAGATCAGGTTCGACACCGCCGACAGGAAGCTGATGGTCAGCGACTGCGTCGTCTGGGTGAACTGGTCGATGTCGTCGGCGATGCGCTGGTCGGGGTTGTCGGCCTGCGCGCCGGAGAAGCCCATCCGATAATGGGTGTCCTGCCCCAGCCAGCGGTCGACGTAGTGGCGGGTCATCCAGGCCCGCCAGCGGATCCGCAGGAACGACTGGATCACGTATTGGATGATCGCGCTCGCCACGTAGACCGCGGCCCAGAGGCAGAACACCGAGAACAGCAGCGTCCAGAACGCCGCGGCGTCCTTGCCCTGGATGGCGTTGAACCAGTCGCGGTTGAAGTACGACAGCCGCACGTTGATCGCGACCTGGGCGAACTCGATGCCGATCACCAGGGCCGCCATGGTGAGGGCGACCCAGCGTTCCTGCATCTGCACCGCCGGCAGCGGCCACAGCCGCACCGTCGTGACCTCGCGGGTCGTGTAATAGGGATAGGCCAGGCGCCAGATCTGCAGGAGGGCCTGCTTCAAGCCGTGCATCGCGGTCTCCGGGCCGCCCGGCGGGCGGGCCTCAAGCGGGCCCGCCTGTCGCAGGCGGGCCGGTGATTCGGTGGCGGTCGCGGGCGCGCCGGGCATCGCGTGCCTCTCGCCAGACCGGCCGGTCATTCGCCGTCGCGGCGCGGCAGGAATGGCGCGAGAGGCCCCGCACGCCCGAGGCGGACCGACCCGCCATGGGTCAGCCCCGTGGCAGGACCATGGCGCCGTTGCCGTTGCAAGTTAAACCCCGTTCACCCGGGGCAGGGCGCGCTCGCCGAGACGTGAACGGCCGGGTTCCGCGCGGGGGGCGCCATCGCGCGCCACGGTGCCCCGCCGCCGCCTCATTCGGCCCCGATGGTCGGCGGGCGTTCCGCACGCGCCCTGCCGCCAGACTTCACGAGTGCGATCCCCTTCATGTCGTCCCTCTCAATCCTCGACGTCGACGCCGTGCGCGCCGCCCCGGTCGCGCATGATCCCTATCGGTACTTCCTCGGCCGGCAGGTCCTGCGCCCGGAGGCGATCGCCGCGCTGAAGCGCGACTTCCCGGCCATCGCCAAGCCCGGCTACCTCACGGTGGACGAGGTGCAGCTCACCGGCCGCTTCAAGGACCTGATCGAGGAGCTGGAGAGCGACGCCTTCTCGCAGGTCCTGAGCGAGAAGTTCGGCGTCGATCTCGTCGCCTGCCCGCGGCTCACCACGATCATGCGCCGCTCGCAGCCGAAATACGGCGCGATCCACACCGACGGCCCCTCGAAGGTGATGACGCTGCTCGTCTACATGAACGACGAGTGGGACGCGCCGGAGGCCGGGCGGCTGCGGGTGCTGTACGACGGCGAGCGGTTCGAGCCCTACGCGGTCGAGGTGCCGCCGACCATCGGGACGATGTTCGCCTTCCTGCGCGCCGACAATTCCTGGCACGGCCATCGGCCGTTCGAGGGCGAGCGCCGGGTGGTGCAGGTCGCCTGGGTGAAGGACGCGGCCGAGCTGGAGCGCAAGCGCAAGCGCAACCGCACGGCGCAGTTCCTGAAGGGCATTTTCGGCCGTTAGGACAGTGTCCGACGGGCGACACCGACGATTTCGCTGCACGCGCGGGTCCGAAACCCATGTCCACGGAGTTCGCGCGCGCTCTAAGACTTGACCGCCGGCACCGGCCGGGGGGACGCTTGGGGGCATCATGAGGGCGTTTCACCGCGCGGGCCTTGTTGCGGCCGGCCTGTTCGTGCTGGTCGTTGCGGCCTGCATGGTCGGCCCGGGCCGAGCCGTCGCGCAGTCGGACCTCGAGATGCCCGCCGAGCCGCCGGTCCTGTCGAAACCCTACCGCTCCACGATCCCGATGTACCGCCGCCGCCCGCCGCCGGACGCCATCCCGCCGGAGGCGGGCCGGATCGGCGCCCGCGACGGCGCCGCGCCCCGGGAGGGAGCGGCGATGCGGGATCCGCCGCAGGACGAATCCGGCTTCGGCCCGGTGAAGCCCGCTCCCGCCCACGATCTCGCACCCGGTGATCTCGCGCCCCGGGACACCGCCCCCCGCACCCCTGTGGTTGACGACGATCCGGAGGACAAGGCGCCGGCCGCCTCCGTCCGGACCGCCGGGCCGCGGCCGAAGCCGGAGGCGCCGCGGGAGGCCAGCCGCGCCGAACGCGAGCGGCCCGCCCGGGCGACCCCGCGGGCGGTGGAGGCGATGGGCGACACGGAGGAGGCCGCGCCGGCTTATGTCGGCGTGTGGGGGCCGAGCGCCGCCGCCTGCGCGAGCCGCCGCTCCGCCCGCCACGGCTTCCTGCCGG
>NZ_LABX01000375.1 GCF_001043915.1 Methylobacterium aquaticum
CGCCGAGGCGGAGGCCGAGGCGCCCGCCCCCCGTCCGCGCCGCCGCCGCCGCACCCGGTTCGAGGGGACCGAGGGCGGGGCAGAAGCCCCGGCCGAGCTGTTCCCGAAGCCCGCCGAGCCGTCGGGCGAGTAAACCGTCGCGCCATCAGCCTTCGTTGGACGATCATGCGCCCGGCCTCCGGATGAGGAGGCCGGGCGCGACCCATCGGCGATGCCTGCCGCCGAACGATTTTTGCGCAGCTGCCCGTGGCGTTTCCGGAACGGCTGCCTACCTGCCGCCCTGACAACGAGAGCCTCAGGTCTCAGGCGGAGCGCATCATGACCCACCATCCCGCACTCGCGAAGGGCCGCGTCGCGGTCGTCACCGGCGCGGCGAGCGGCATCGGCCTGGCGGCGGCCACGGCCTTCGCCCGGGCGGGCCTGCGGGTGGTGCTGGCCGACCTGCCCGGCACGGCCCTGGACCAGGCCGGCCGCGCGGTCGCGGCGGTGGCCCCCGGCGGCGAGGCGGAGATCCGCGCGGTGCCGACCGACGTGACGAAGCTGGAGGCGCTGGAGGCCCTGCACCGGGAGGCGGCATCGCTTGGTCCGATCGCGCTCTTGATGGCCAATGCGGGCACTGAGGCCGGCGGGCGCTTCTTCTCCGACGCGCCGACGTGGCACGAGAGCTGGCACCGCATCATCGACACCAACCTGTGGGGCGTCGTCAACGCCATCCAGGTCTTCGTGCCCGGGATGATCGAGGCTGGCGAGCCCGGCGCGGTGATCGTCACCGGCTCGAAGCAGGGCATCACCACCCCGCCCGGCAACACGCCCTACAACGTCAGCAAGGCTGGCGTGAAGGTGACGGCCGAGGCGCTGGCCCACGAGCTGCGCGAGAGGGGCTCGCCCGTCACCGCCCACCTGCTGATCCCGGGCTTCGTCTATACCGGCCTGACCCGCGCCCGCGGCGTGGCCGAGAAGCCGGCCGGCGCCTGGACGCCGGAGGAGACCGTCGAGTTCCTCCTGGACAGGATGGGGGCGGGCGACTTCTACATTCTCTGCCCGGACAACGAGACCACCCGGGCCATGGACGAGAAGCGGATGCGCTGGGCGGCCGACGACGTGATCCGCAACCGCCCGGCCCTGTCGCGCTGGCACCCCGAGCACAAGGCGGCCTTCGCGGCGCACATGGCGGCGCCCCTGGAGGGCGGCGGCAAGGAGGATGATGGCGGTGTCGCGGCGGCCGCGGCCACGCCGGCCTCGTTCTGATCGGCGCGACGCGCCGTCGGTCCTGACGAACAGCCGGACGCGGGTTCGCGTCCGGCAGCGAGACGATCTGGCCACGCCCTTGCAGGGTCGGCCGGCCCCAGCGGGAGACCCGTCACCCGATGCACAAGATCATCCCCGTCGCGCCCTTCGATGCGGTCGTGTTCGGCGCCACCGGCGACCTGACGATGCGCAAGCTGCTGCCGGCGCTCTATTACCGGTTTCGCGATCGGCAGATCCCGGAGGAGAGCCGCATCATCGCGGCAGCCCGCACCCATCTCGGCACCGGGGAATACCGGGATCTCGCCGCGGCGGCGCTGGACCGCCACGTGCCCGCCGCCGACCGCGACCCCGAGACAGTGACGCGGTTCCTCGACCATCTGCGTTACGTGGCGGTGGATGGCGCCGGCGACGCGGGTTGGGAGGACCTGGCGAACCTGCTCGCCGAGCATCCGGGCCACGTGCGGCCCTATTATCTGGCCACGTCGCCGAGCCTCTACGGCGCGATCTGCCGCAACCTCAGCGCCCATGGCATGATCGGCGAGCGCTCCCGCGTGGTGCTGGAGAAGCCGATCGGCCACGACCTCGCCTCGGCCCGCTCCATCAACGACCAGGTCGGCAAGGTCTTTCCCGAGAGCCAGATCTTCCGCATCGACCATTACCTCGGCAAGGAGACGGTGCAGAACCTGCTCGCCCTGCGCTTCGCCAACACGATCTTCGAGCGGCTGTGGAATGCCGACGTGATCGACCACGTGCAGATCACCGTGGCGGAGACGGTCGGGGTCGAGGGCCGCGGCGGCTATTACGACACGTCCGGGGCGCTGCGCGACATGTTGCAGAACCACATGCTTCAGTTGCTCTGCCTGCTCGGCATGGAGAGCCCGCTCTCCCTCGATGCCGACGCCGTGCGCGACGAGAAGCTGAAGGTGCTGCGGGCCCTGAAGCCGATCCCGGCTCACGAGGTGCCGATGCGAACCGTGCGCGGCCAGTACGTGGCCGGGGCCGTCAACGGCCAGCCGGTGCCGGCTTACGTCGCCGATCTCGGCGGGGACCGTACCAGCCCGACCGAGACCTTCGTGGCCCTGAAGCTCGAACTGATGACTCCGCGCTGGGCCGGGGTGCCGTTCTACCTGCGCACCGGCAAAAGGCTGCCCCAGAAGGTCTCCGAGATCGTGGTGCAGTTCCGCTCCTCGCCGTTCAGCATCTTCTCGGACGAGTTCGCCCGCGAGCCGAACCGCCTGGTGATCCGGCTCCAGCCGCAGGAGGGCATCAAGCTCGAGGTGATGACCAAGGAGCCGGGCCCCGGCGGCATGCGCCTGCGGGCGACCGGCCTCGACATCTCGTTCGAGGAGACCTTCAACCAGCGCTATCCGGACGCCTACGAGCGCCTGCTGATGGATGTGGTGCGCGGCAACGCCACCCTGTTCATGCGCCGCGACGAGGTCGAGGCCGCCTGGGCCTGGGCCGACACGCTGCTCAACGCCTGGGCCGACCGCCCGGAATCGCCGCGCCCCTATCCGGCCGGCACTTGGGGCCCCACCGCGGCGATCGCCCTGATCGAGCGCGACGGCCGCACATGGCATGAAGATCTCGGCTGAGGCCGAGTTGGCATGAAGATCTCGGCTGAAGCCGGGTTGGCATGAAGACCTCGGCTGAGGCCGAGTTGGCACGAAGATCTCGGCTGAGGCCGGAGCGGGATGAAGATGTCGGCTGAGGCGAGGGCGGTTGATTGGAACAAATCCAAGCTATTTCAACGGCATGACGGTGGGATCGTCCCTGCCGTGGCTTCCCTTCGGGCGCGCCGCGCTCTAGAGGAGCCGCGAGAGTGAAGGCCCGCGCGTGCGTCGCGCGCGTGGGCACCGAGGATCGCATCATGTCGCCTGTCCGCCCGTCCCTCGCCAGCCTCCTGGTCCTCGCCGCGCTCGTCGCAGGACCCGCCCGTGCCCAGGAGGCGGAGCCCGCAGGCGAAGCACCGGCCGCGGAGCCGGCGCCGGCGCACAAGGCCGCGCCGAAGCCCCGGCGCCCGGCGCCCAAGCCCGCACCGGCTCCCGCACCGGCCCCGAAGGCCGAGGCGGCGTCTGCCGCGGTGGCGGCCCCGACCGGTTCGTGGCCCAACGGCGCGAGCGCCGTGAGCGAGGTCTATGGCGACTGGACCATCAGCTGCACCCGCGAGAACGACAAGCGCCAGTGTCAGCTGTCGCAGGCTCAAGGCGTGGCGCAGACCAGTCAGCGCCGCTTCAGCATCGAGCTGAACGCCCCCCAGGATGGCCGCAGCAACGGCCTGCTGCTCATGCCGCTCGGCCTGTCGATCGAGCCCGGCGTGACCTTCAAGCTCGACGACGCGACCCTCGGCAAGGGCGCACCCTACACCGCCTGCGTCCAGGCCGGCTGCATCGTGCCAATCAGCTTCCCGACCGTCGCCACCGACGCGATGAAGACGGCCGTGAACCTGCGCGTCACCGGCACCAAGCCCAACGGCGAGGCCGAGACGATCACGGTGCCGCTCGCCGGATTCGCCGCCGCCCTCGCCCGGATGTCGCAGCTTTTGAGCTGATGGTTTCACGGCCTGATCAGGGTTGTCGGCGCAGGATGGCGCCATGAGCCTCGATACCGCCTCCCTCTCCGCCGGCGCCCTGTCCCAGCAGAGCACTGCCTTCAGCCAGCAGGTCGCGACCCTCGCGGCCCGCCGCCAGCTCGACGCCGAGCGCGCCGTCGCCGGCCTCGTCGCCGAGACGGCGACCGCGAACCCTCCGGCTCCCCCCGGACAGGGGCAGCGGCTCGACGTGAGGGTCTAAGCAGACTTGCGTTGGCAGGCCGACGCATCGTCCGCTGAGGTTCCTGTTTGATCGCAGATTTTTGCCGCCGAACCGGTGACCACCTCGGCGACATCGGCTTAGGCCACAAGAGGTGCTCCTGCCCGCGCCAGGATCTGCCTGCCTTTAAGGCAGGCGTGGGGCGCGAAGGCCGGATCGTCTCCGACGATCGTGCCGCAAGCATTGGCACGAGACCTGCATGCTCCCGGCAGGCTGGCCTCACGGCCCGCGGGGCAACGACGCCCGAGCCTTGGACACGGATGTCCGACAGAAAGAGGAGCGTGACCGGGCCGCACCGGGCCGCGATCCTCCCCCTGAAGCGCGTCGAAGACCCCCCGCGGGGGCTGTGCGTGAGGCTCCGATATGGCCAGTTTCAAGACCGTCATGAAGTCGGGGCATCCCCCGACCCTGTTCGCCGCGTTCCTGTATTTCGATTTCTGCTTCGCGATCTGGGTGCTCAACGGAGCCATGGGTCCGTTCATCACCGAGCATTACAAGCTCTCGCCGGCCGAGACCGGCTTCATGATCTCGCTGCCGATCCTGGCCGGCGCGATCATGCGCTTTCCCCTTGGCGTGCTCGCCCAGTATATCGGGCGCAAGAACGCCGCGATCACCGAGATGTCGCTGATCGTCCTGGCGATGGCCTATGGCTTCTTCCTGGTGCACGGCTTCACCGACGTGCTCGCCATGGGCGTGCTGCTCGGCATTGCCGGCGCCTCGTTCGGCGTGGCGCTCTCCCTCGGCTCGGGCTGGTTCCCGCCGGAGAACAAGGGCCTCGCCATGGGGATCGCCGGGGCCGGCAATTCCGGCACCGTGCTCGCCGTGCTGTTCGCCCCGCCGCTCGCCCAGGCCTATGGCTGGCAGGCGGTCTATGGCTTTGCCGGCATCGTCATGCTGATCCCGCTCGCCGTGATGATCGTCTTCGCCAAGGAGCCGCCGGACCGCGAGCACCAGAGCTTCAAGCAGCACGTCTCGTGCCTGTTCGAGAAGGACGGCTGGGCCTTCAACCTGGTCTACGTCATCACCTTCGGGGGGTTCATCGGCCTGTCGAACTTCCTGCCGACCTTCTTCTACGAGCAGTTCGCCGTCACCAAGGTCGAGGCCGGTCGGCTGACCATGCTGGCCGCCCTGATGGGGTCGGGCATTCGCATCCTCGGCGGCTACTTCGCCGACCGGATCGGCGGCATCCTGGTGCTGACCGTGGTGCTGCTCGCCGCCATCGGCTCGTTCCTGATGCTCACCGCGGCGCCGACGCTGCTCGTCACCACGCTGCTGTTCATGCTGTGCTTCGCGGCGCTCGGCGCCGGCAACGGCGCCCTGTTCCAGCTCGTGCCCCTGCGCTGGCCGACCAACACCGCGGTGGCGGGCTCGATGATCGGTGAGGTCGGCGCACTCGGCGGCGCCATCCTGCCCAACGCCATGGGCCTGTCGAAGCAGTATACCGGCGGTTTCGCGGCGGGCTTCCTGTTCTACGCGGCGTTCACGGCGATCGTGCTCGGCTGCCTCGCCCTGTGGTCGCGCAAATGGGTCGGCGTCTGGGTCGGGCCCCGCGGCAAGGTGCTGACCGAGGCCGGGGCCGCAGCGCCGGCCGCACCGGAGAGCCCGATCGGCGGCGCGCAGCGCGCGTGACCTCAGCAGAGTTCGCCGAAGGGGTCACCGTTGCGGCGGCAAAAATCCGCGATCAACACGAACCTGAGTCGGCGAAGCGTTGGCCTGCCAGCGCCAGAGCATTCTCCGACGAAGTGGATGCTGGGTTGTCGTAGAAAATGCGGCAAAATCAAAGATCTGGAGAAGCTTCGCGATTGCAGTGCGATCGTGAAGCGCTCTAGGCTGATTATGCCAGCGGCCCAGAATGCCGACGCATCGGGCAGTTGATCTATCTCTCATTTTTGACATCAGGCCGAAGGCTTGGCGACAACGAGAGGGCGTGCCCAAAGGTCGCTTCCAACGATCGGTGGTCTTAGACGATGTCGCGCCCGTCGCTCACCACGCGGGCGAAGACCAGCACATCGACCGCCGTCGCCCCGCCGCGCAGCAGCGCCCGGGCGGCGGCATTCGCCGTCGCGCCGGTGGTCAGCACGTCGTCGACGAGAAGCACCCGCTTGCCCTGGAGCCGCGGCCTTGCTGCGTCCGGCACCCGGAAGGCGCCTTGCAGGTTCTCGGCCCGGGCGGCGCGGCTCAAGCCGACCTGCTGGCGGGTGCGCCGCACCCGGGCGAGCAGCGCCGGCGCCACC
>NZ_LABX01000376.1 GCF_001043915.1 Methylobacterium aquaticum
GGCCCCGACCCCGCCCCGCGAGCGCGAGGTTCAGGCACCGCTGGAGAACGCCCGCTCGGACGAGTATTACCGCACGAAGAGCATGATCTTCGGCGCGCTGATCGAGGCGATCGACCTCACCCAGCTCGCCCGCCTCGAGCCGGATGCGGCGCGGGAGGAGATCCGCGACATCGTCATCGAGATCATCGGCCTCAAGAACGTCGTGATGTCGATCGCCGAGCAGGAGGAGCTGCTCGACGACATCTGCAACGACGTGCTCGGCTACGGGCCGCTGGAACCGCTGCTGGCCCGCGACGACATCGCCGACGTGATGGTGAACGGCGCCAACCGGACCTACATCGAGGTCGGCGGCAAGATCCAGATGACGGGCGTGCGCTTCCGCGACAACCAGCAATTGATGAACATCTGCCAGCGGATCGTCAGCCAGGTCGGCCGCCGGGTCGACGAATCCTCGCCGATCTGCGACGCCCGCCTGCCGGACGGCTCGCGCGTCAACGTCATCGCGCCGCCGCTGGCCATCGACGGCCCCGCGCTGACCATCCGCAAGTTCAAGAAGGACAAGCTCACCCTCGACCAGCTCGTGCGCTTCGGCTCGATCTCGCCCGAGGGCGCCAAGATCCTCCAGATCATCGGGCGGGTGCGCTGCAACGTGGTGGTGTCGGGCGGTACCGGCTCGGGCAAGACCACG
>NZ_LABX01000377.1 GCF_001043915.1 Methylobacterium aquaticum
GAATTGTTTATAAGAGCCAGCCCCCCGCCCTGCCGCGTCCCCGGCTTGCCGGGCGCCACCAGATCGTCAATGCCGGCACGGCGATCGCGGCGTTGCGCGCCGCCGGCTTCGGCGACCTCGGCACCGAAGCGTTCGAGGCGGGGCTCGCGGCGATCGAATGGCCGGGCCGGTTGCAGCGCCTGCGCCGGGGCCGCCTCGCCGGCCTCGTCCCGCCGGGCTCCGAACTCTGGCTCGACGGCGGCCACAACATCGATGGCGGCCGCATCCTCGCCGCCGCGATGGCCGATCTCCAGGAGCGCGGCGACGCGCCGCTCGTCCTCGTGTCGGGGCTTCTCGGCACCAAGGACGCGGAAGGGTTCCTGGCCAACTTCGCCGGCCTCGCCCGCTTCCTGGTGGCGGTGCCGCTGGCCGGGCAGATGGCGGCGCGGCCGGCCGAGGAGGTCGCGGAGATCGCCGGGCGGGTGGGCCTCTCCGCCACGACGGCGCCGAGCGTCGAGGCGGCCCTGGTGTCCTTGGGCGACCGGGCCTGGGACCGCCCGCCGCGCGTGCTCATCTGCGGCTCGCTCTACCTCGCGGGCGCCGTGCTCGCCGCCAACGGCACCCCGCCGACCTGACGAAGCGGCTTGCGCGAAAGCGTTGCCGCCGCGTGAACGACGGGCGAGCGCGAAACGGTTATACGAGAGAGAAGCGTGGGATGGTTTGCCGGCAGGCTTGACATTGTCCACGCCCTCGTTTGCCGCGCCTGTCGTTGCTACCCCCATGTGGCGGAAGCGCTACATCGTGCGCGACGGAAATGGTCTAGCTTCCTCTGGATCGGGGAACCTGCTGGGGACCATCATGAAGAAACTCCTGAGTGCTTTCGCTGCCTTTACCGCGCTGACCGCCGCCGCT
>NZ_LABX01000378.1 GCF_001043915.1 Methylobacterium aquaticum
CATCGCCCCGGCAGTGCCATGCACGATGATGCGGCATGCCGCCGCCGACCACTTGGGGGTTGCCCTCAAGGCGTCAGAGCCCCACGCGCACCATCGTCATCATCATGCGCGTGCGGGCAACGATGATGCGTCGTCCGGGGTCTCCCTTCAAGCGGAGCACGGAACCGGCACGCTCTCCAGTCCGGGTGCCGCGGCAGACGCCTCCGCCGGCCCTGGTCACCAGCAGTCTCCTGGCGCGCACAGTCATCACAAGCGTGCGGCGGGCTGCATGGCGACCTGCTGTCCCCTGGCCTGCCAGGCAGCCGTGCCGGACGCGCCCTGGTCGGGCGACGCGCTGAGCCTGCGTCCCTCCGAGACCCTCGGCCTGACCCAGCAGGACGGCGTCGCCGAGCCGCGTCCCCTGCGCATCGAGCGGCCACCCAGGTACCGCGCCTGACCGCGGCGGGCGCGCCGCCCGCCCGCTCCCGTACGCCGCCTCCGGCCGAGCTCTGACCAGGCCCCTTCCTGCACAAGGCCGTGCCCCGCATCGTCGGCACAGCCGCGCCTTCGCGCCCCCCCCTGTCCGCCGGTCCGCGCCTGCCGTCGCGGCCGCCAGCCCCCGTTCGGGATCCAAGCCGATGCTCAACCTCCTCAAGCCGGCCGTGGCGCTCACGGCCCTGCCGCTTGCGGCCTGCGTGCCCACCGCCGCGCCGGACTGGCTCGTCCTGCCCGCCAACCCCGCGGTCGCCGTGCGCGCGCCGCACTACTCCGCGGTCACCGCCGGCGTGGCGCGCTACGACGTGGTCGATCCCAAGGATTGGCGCGAACTCAACCGCGCGGTGACGCCGAAGCCAGGCTCGGGCGGCATGGAGGGCATGGACCACTCCCGGATGCCCGGCATGGACAGGA
>NZ_LABX01000379.1 GCF_001043915.1 Methylobacterium aquaticum
GGCTTGGCGAAAATTCGAGAACAGAACCAAAGGTCGTTTTCAACGACCGTCGGTATAATGCGCCCGGTACCAGGCGACGAAGGCCGGGATACCGGCCGAGAGCGGCGTCGCCGGCACGTAGCCGACGAGGTCGCGCAGAAGGTCGGTGCTCGCCTCCGTTCGCTCGACGTCGCCGGGCGGCAGGTCGCGCAGGTGACGCACGGCCCGGGCGCCCAGAGCCTCCTCCAGGGCGTCGAGCATCGCCGCCACGCTCACCGGCCGGCCACCGCCGATATTGACCATCCGGTAGGGCGCGACGGGGCTCAGGGTGTCTGCCGCCGAGACGGCCTCCGTGCCCGGCAAGGGAGGGGGCATGTCGATCAGCCGGCTGATGCTCTCGACGAGATCGTCGATATAGGTGAAGTCGCGCACGGCGCGACCGTGATCGTAGACCTCGATCGGCTCGCCGGCCAGGATCTTCCGGGTGAACAGGAACAACGCCATGTCGGGCCGGCCCCAGGGCCCGTAGACGGTGAAGAACCGGAACGCGGTGGTCGGGATCTTCCAGAGATGGGCGTAGGAATGCGCCATCGCCTCGCCGGCGATCTTCGAGGCGGCGTAGATGGTGAGCGGCCACACCGCACGGTCGGTCTCGTGGAACGGCACATCCCGGTTGCCGCCATAGGCCGAGGAGGTCGAGGCGAAGAGCAGGTGGCGCACCGGATGCGCCCGGCAGCCCTCCAGCACCTGGAAGGTCCCGACCACGTTGCCCGAGACGTAGGCTTCGGGGTGCTCCAGGCTGTAGCGGACCCCGGCCTGTGCGGCGAGATGCACCACCACCTCAGGCGCCGTCTCGGCCATCAGGGCCATGACGGCGCCGGGCTCCTCCAGCATGAAGGTGTGGGACGAGAAGCCGGGACAGGCGTCGAGTTGCGCCAGCCGGGCCTGCTTCAGGGCGACGTCGTAGTAGTCGGTCAGCCCGTCGACACCCACCACCTCGTGGCCGGTCTGGAGCAGGCGCCGGGCGAGGTGGAAGCCGATGAAGCCGGCCGTGCCTGTCACGAGGAAGCGCATGGCGGGGTCCCTGGCGCGGGCCGACATCGCCCGCCCGGGGCGGTTACACCGGCGGGGGGCGGGTTGCCAGCCCGACCGCCCTCGGGGCCGGACTCGGAACACCTACCTCAGAAAACGTGTCGCAGGCCCCAGTACAACCCGCCCGCCAGCGTGATCGCCGCCGGCAATGTCAGGATCCAGGCCAGCGCCAGGTTGCGCACCGTCGCCATCTGCAAGCCGGTGCCGTTGGCCCACATCGTGCCGGCGACCCCGCTCGACAGGATGTGGGTGGTCGAGACCGGCATGCCGTAGGCTTCGGCCAAGCCGATCGTGCCGGCGGCGACCGCCTCGGCCGAGGCGCCCTGCGCATAGGTGAGATGCTGCTTGCCGATGCGTTCGCCGACCGTGACGACGATGCGCTTCCAGCCCACCATCGTGCCGAGGCCGAGCGCCAGGGCGACCACGACCTTGACCCAGGTCGGGATATAGCGGGTGCCGTCGTCGAGGGTGCGCCGGTAATCCGTGAGCGTCGCCGTCTCGTGTTCGGTGAAGGGCGAGTGCTCGCCGGTGAGCAGGCGCACTGCGTCGCCGGCGAGGTACATGTCGTTGCGCAGGTTCTGCGTCGCCTCCGCCGGCACGTGCCGGATGGCGCCGTAATTCTTGACCTGCGCGGCGATGTCGTCCGCGAGGCCGGCGAGCGCCGCGAAGGTCTCCGGCGCGGCGAGCGCCTTGGCCGGCGCCTCCGCCTTCAGCGCCTCGCCGACCTTGCTCCGTGCCCCGGCGGCGTCCGGCACGGGTGCCGCGCCGGCATGGTCGCGAAACACCCGGCTGGCGCTCTGCGAGCCCTGCACGAAGGCCGGGGTGCTCGAATCCGGCATGGTGCGGTTGAGCGCGTAGGCCGTGGGGGCGGCGCCGATCAGGATCAGCATGATCAGCCCCATGCCCTTCTGGCCGTCATTGCCGCCATGGGCGAAGGACACGCCGGTACAGGTGAGGATCAGGAGGCCGCGGATCCACAGCGGCGGCGGCGCGTCCCCTTCCGGCGCCCGGTAGAGGTCGGGCCGGCGCACCAGGCGCTTGAGCACGAGGAGCAGGAGGGCGGCGCAGACGAAGCCGACGAGGGGGCTGAACAGCAGCGATTCGAGCACGGTGACCGCCTGCCCCCAGGCGACGCCGGAGGCGGCGTGGCCCGGCGCCATGAGCTGGTTGGCGAGGCCGACGCCGATCACCGAGCCGATCAGCGCGTGCGAGGAGGAGTTCGGCAGACCGAGCGCCCAGGTGCCGAGGTTCCACACGATCGCCGCGAGGAGCAGGGCGAAGATCATCGCGTAGCCGGCGCCCGAGCCGACCTGGAGGATCAGTTCCACCGGCAGCAGGGTCACGACGCTGTAGGCCACCGCCCCCGTCGAGGCCATCACGCCGAGAAAGTTGAAGGCGCCGGACCAGATCACCGCGACGAGGGGCGGCATCGCATGGGTGTAGATCACGGTCGCCACCGCGTTGGCGGTGTCGTGGAAGCCGTTCACGAACTCGAAGGCCAGGGCGATCAGGAGCGCGAGGCCGAGCAGCGCGAAGGCTCCCAGGGCGAGGGGCGGCTGGCCGGCCCGCTGCATGTCGGCGACGAGGTTGTAACCGCCATAGGCGAGCCCTGCCGCCAGCACGACCAGGAAGCCGATCACCGCCGCCGGGTGCACGCCGTGGTCGAGCCGGGGACCGGGACGGCCGTGACCATGCGTCGCGCCAGCGTGGTCGGGGGCAAGGGCAGCGTCGGTCATGGCGAACTCACGCAACGGGACACAACCCAGGATAGGGCACCCAGATGGCATGTCGATGACGCCGCCGGGCGCGTCCGCCGCCGCCGCGGACAAGCCCGGGCCGACGAAACTCACACGTAAATGCTTAGGGGGCTTGCGTTCTGCGCGACGCAACCCCAAATTCATCCGAATACCGCTTCCCCTGCGACGCGTGTGCGAACGGGTCTCAGAGGCGCGGATCTCATGGGTGGAGATTCCGGTGACGGACCTGCCCGCCACGAACCGGCCCGGTGCCCTTGTGGTTGAGGGTGACGGAAGGCCAGCGAGTCAGTACCCGATGAACCAGCTCGTGCGCATGTCGCATATCGTGACCGCAGACGCCGTCGAGGAGCCCTCCCCGAGCCTCCGGGTTCCGTTTGCCCAATCCGGCGCCTTCGTCTGCAAGTTCATCATCGGCGAACCGAACGACCGTGCGGTCTGTTGCGGGGCGCCGGTGCAGGACGGCAAGAGCTGGTGCGCCTTCCACCGCCGGATCGTCTTCGAGCCGACCCGGCCGGGGCGGCTGCGATAGCAGAGGACAGCCGGGACCGCTACCCCGTCCCGCGGCGTTTTTTCCGACACCGGTGTCAGGCCGCCCGGCCGTAGATCGGGAACGCCTCCTGCCGGCCGCGCAGGGGCGAGCGGCTGACCTCGCGCCAGGCTGTGCCGGGGGCATGGCCGAGGGCCTGCGCCGCGTCGAGGGTGGCCTGCGACACCAGCGTGGTGGTGGCGAACGCCTTGGTCGCCTGTTCGAGCCGGGCCGCGACGTTGACCGCGTCGCCGAGCACGGTGAATTCGAGACGGTCGTCGTCGCCGACCACGCCGACGAACACCTCGCCGCAATGCACCCCGATGCCGATCGCCACCGGGGCCTCGCGCGATGTGGCGTTCCAGCCGTCCACCAGCCCTTCGAGCCGCTCCGCGAAGGCGATGGCCTGCGCAGCGGCGTCCGCCCGTGGCTCCGGCACGCCGAACACCACCAGGGCGCCGTCGCCCATGAACTTGTCGATCACGCCCCCGGTCTCCCGGGCGGCCTGGGCGACGCAGCGCCGGAATCCGGTGACCAGGATCGCCACCGTCTCGGGATCGGCCCGTTCGGCGATCGTGGTGGAGCCGCGCATGTCCACGAAGGCGATGGCCGCGTGGCGCCGCTCGCCGAGCCGCAATCCACCGCCGCGCTCGATGCCGCCGCCGCGCTCCAGCAGCGGCGCCAGCTCGGCCGGCAGGAAGCGTGACAGGGCCGCCCGCCGCGCCGTCTCGCGCAGGGCCAGCACCGCGAGCAGCGCCATGATGCCGACCGACACGACGCTGCCGATTCCCACCATCGCCTCGATCCGGTGCGCGTGCCGCTGGTAGCCGAGCAGCAGATCGTCCTCCTGGGCACGCATCGTCTCGATGATCCGGCGGATCTCGTCCATCTCCGTCTTGCCGTCGCCGGCTCTGACGAGCGCCAGCGCGCCATCGCGGTCGCCGGCCCGGTCGAGGGCGAGCGTCCGGTCGAGTTCGGCGAACTTGCGGGCAATGGCGGGGCGCAAGGCGCGGAGGCGGGCCTCCTGGGCCGGAGAGCCGCGCAGCTCCGTGTCCAGCACCGGCAGCTCCGCGGCGACCCGCGCCTGTCCGGCGGTATAGGGCACCAGGAAGGCCGGATCGCCGGTCAGGAGGTAGCCGCGCTGCCCGGTCTCGCCGTCGAGGAGGTCGGCCAGCACCTGCATCAGGGTCCGGTCGACCGACAGCGTGTGGGTGATGCGGTGCTGAACGCTGCTCTGCCAGGCCAGGAGCAGCCCATTGGCGGAGCCGACCAGCAGCAGCAGGGCCACGCCCGCGGTGGTCAGACCGGCCCGGCTGCGCACGGGGCCGAGCCGCGCGCGGAGCGGCCGGCGGGAAGCGGGAGCGGGCGTCGGGTCTGGAATCATCGGCGGGTCCGTCCGGCACCGGGCCGGGACCGGCCCTCGGCGTCCGGGCGATATGGGAGGGTTCCGGTCGTCCGCCATCGACCGGCCGGCCTCCTTGACGCGCATGCTACACCGCTACGCGGAAGAAATCCTGGCTTGGGGCCGATCGGCGGGGAGGCCGGCCAAGCCGGATTTCCTCCGTGCCGCGGGATACCAACGGCCCAAGATGCTGACGCATCGACTCGATCTCAGGCAAGCCCGGGATCGACGAGGCCGTTGACCCATCTCGAATT
>NZ_LABX01000038.1 GCF_001043915.1 Methylobacterium aquaticum
CGCGGCCTTCCGCCGGCCTGTGGCATGAGCCAGTATTTCACCCCCTCCCGAGCCGGCCCAGTGCAGTCATACCAACGGTCGTTTCCAACGACCGTTGGTTCGGTTCTCGAATTGTCGCCAAGCCTCCGGCTTGACATCGAAAATTCGAAATGGGTCGACGGCCCGATGCGTCGGCATCTTGGGCCGTTGGTCTAACGAGGGACCACGTGCTCGGGTGCTGCTCCAGATCCAGGCCGCGCCAGCGACGAAGGTCGGAACCGGGAGGTCGTTCGGCACCGCGCAGACCTTGTCCGGCTCCTCGCGTCGGCGGAACAGACAGTCGGTCGGCCAGCGCCGCACCGTCCGTGGCCGCGCGCCCGTGGACCCCGACCCCACGCTGTCTGCCCTCATGGTCGAGCCTCCCCGGGGCCGAGCCGCTGCCTCGTGCGGGCGATGCCGAGCGACCGTGATCGGATCTGCTGATCACATCCGATAAAATTCGCGGTGTTTCTCGACAATACTGACGATGGGGCGACGCCGGGCCGAGGCTGTGCGGCCAAAGAGGGATTCGTCTCCCCCTTTTGGCCAAGATGATCGACGGCATTTCATATTTTTGAAGGTGAGGCTCAGTTTTTTCAGTTTTCCTTGTTGGGCAGGCACCCGCATAGTCGCCCTCGACACGGCGACCCGGGACGGCCGGCGGCGACACGCCACCCGCTCTTCCGATCACCGCGCCCGCGCCGACCCGAACCGGCATTGTGCCGGCGGCGCGCACCCGAATTCACGTGACCGGACGAGCAACGTTCGGGCTGTTCAGGCCGCAGGGCCGGAGGAGACACCATGGCTGGATCGAGACGTCCGGGACGCAACTTCCTCTTCGTTCCGGGTCCGACCAACATCCCGGACCGGGTCCAGCGCGCGATGATCGTGCCGTCCGAGGACCATCGTTCCTCGGCTTTCCCCGAGCTGACGCTGCCGCTGTTCGAGGAGACCAAGAAGATCTTCAAGTCCCGCGAGGGCCAGATCTTCCTCTTCCCCGCGACCGGCACCGGCGCCTGGGAGGCGGCGCTCACCAACACGCTCTCGCCCGGCGACCGGGTCCTGGCCTCGCGCTACGGCCAGTTCAGCACGCTGTGGATCGACCTCGCCCGCCGTGTCGGCCTCGATGTCGAGGTCCAGGAGGAGGAGTGGGGCACCGGCGCCAATCCCGAGCGGATCGAGGAGGCCCTGCGGGCCGACCGCGAGCACCGGATCAAGGCCGTCCTGGTGGTCCATAACGAGACCACCACCGGCGTCACCTCCGACATCGGCGCGGTGCGCAAGGCGATCGACGCCGCGAACCATCCGGCGATGCTCTATGTCGACGGCGTCTCGTCGATCGGCAGCATCGACTTCCGGGCCGAGGAATGGCGGGTCGACTGCGCCATCACCGGCTCGCAGAAGGGCCTGATGCTGCCGGCGGGCCTCGGCCTCGTCTGCGTCAGCAAGCGGGCGCTGGAGGCGTCCAAGACCGCCGAGTGCCGGCGTGTCTATTTCGACTTCGCCGACCAGGCGAAGGCCAATGCCACCGGCTACTTCCCCTACACGCCGGCCCTGCCGATGCTCTACGGCCTGCGCGAGGCTTTGCGCTGCGTCGAGGACGAGGGGCTCGAGAACGTCTTCGCCCGCCACCGCCGGCTCGCTGACGGCACTCGCGCCGCGGTGCAGGCGTGGGGCCTGACGCTCTGTGCCAAGGAGCCCAAGTGGCATTCCGACACGGTGAGCGCCGTGATGGTGCCGGAGGGGATCAACGGCGCCGAGGTGATCGACATCGCCTATCGCCGCTACAACCTCGCCCTCGGGGCCGGCCTGTCGCAGGTAGCGGGCAAGCTCTTCCGTATCGGCCATATCGGCGACCTCAACGAGCTGATGCTGCTCGGCGCGCTCGCGGGCGTCGAGATGGCGATGCAGGATGCCGGCATCCGCATCCAGCCCGGCAGCGGCGTCGCCGCGGCGACGGAGCATTTCCGCAGCACCCGCGAGGGGTGAGGCTCGGGTTTCCCCTCTCCCCGCGGGCGGGGAGGGGGGAGGCGCTCGATCCCGAAAACCGGCTGCCGGGACCCGGCCCGGCATGCCATTGTGTCGCGCCCCGCCAATCCCGAGAGCGGGAGCGACGATAATCCGCCGGAGACGCCTGAGTCATGTCCCACCGCATCGTCTTCCTCGACCGCGAGACCCTGGATGCGACCCTGCGGCCCCCAAGCTTCCCGCACGAGTATGTCGAGCACCCCGTGACCGCGCCCGACGAGATCGTCGCGCGGCTCCAGGGCGCCGAGATCGCCATCATCAACAAGGTGCCGATGCGGGAAGAGACCCTGGCCCAGTTGCCGGACCTGAAGCTGATCGCCGTCGCGGCGACCGGCACCGACGTGGTCGACAAAGCCTTCGCCAAGTCCCGCGGCATCACGGTCGTCAATATCCGCAACTACGCCTTCAACACCGTGCCGGAGCACGTGATCGGACTGATCTTCGCGCTCCGCCGGGCGATCGTGCCCTACACCAATTCGGTCCGCCGCGGTGACTGGGGCCGGGCGCGGCACTTCTGCTACTTCGACTATCCGATCCGCGACGTCGCCGGCTCGACGCTGGGCATCGTCGGCTACGGCGCGCTCGGCAAGTCGATCGGCCAGCGGGCCGAGGCGCTGGGCATGCGGGTGCTCGCCTACGACGTGATGCCCCAACCCGGCCTCGTCGATCTCGACACCATCATCCGCGAGAGCGACGTCATCACGCTGCATGCGCCGCTGACGCCGGAGACCCGCAACATGATCGGGCGGGACGAGTTGGCGCGGATGAAGCGCGACGCGATCCTGATCAACACCGCCCGCGGCGGCCTCGTCGACGAGGCGGCGCTCGCCGAGGCCCTGACCGCCGGCACGATCGGCGGCGCGGGCTTCGACGTGCTCACCAGCGAGCCGCCGCGCGACGACAATCCGCTGCTGGCCCTCGACCTGCCGAACCTCATCATCACGCCCCACGTCGCCTGGGCGAGCCGCCAAGCCATGCAGATCCTGGCCGACCAGCTCGTCGACAACATCGAGGCTTTCGTGGCCGGACGGCCGCAGAACGTCGTGGAGTAGGGCGGAGGGGACGCCAGCCCGCTCCCGCCACCGTAAAAGGATGCCCCGCGCCGGCTCTGACGCCCGCGGCGGAAAGGATCACGATGAAGAAGCTTCTGTTCCAGTTCGACACCGACCCGATGCCCAGCGTGTTCGACGTGGTGGTGGGCTACGATGGCGGCGCCGACATCATCACCGGCTACCCCAACGTGACGCCTGAGACTGTCGGGGCGCTGGTCGACGGCACGATCTACACCCGCGGCGGCTCGGAGAAGAAATCGACCGCGATCTTCGTCGGCGGCGGCAGCATGGCGGCCGGCGAGGCGGTGTTCAAGGCGGTGCGCAAGCGCTTCTTCGGCCCGTTCCGGGTGTCGTGCATGCTCGACTCCAACGGCTCGAACACCACGGCGGCGGCGGGCGTCGCCCTCGTCGCCAAGGCGGCGGGCTCGCTTCACGGCAAGCGCGCCCTGGTTCTCGCCGGCACCGGCCCGGTCGGCATGCGCTCGGCGGCTTTGCTGGCCAAGGAGGGCGCCACCGTGACCCTGGCCGGGCGCAACCTCGCCAAGGCCGAGGAGGCCGCGAGGGCGATCGAGACGCGGTTCAAGGTCGCGATCCGGGCGATCGAGACGGCCGATGCCGAGTCCCGCGGCGCGGCCCTCGCCGAGGCCGAGGTGGCCTTCGCGGCCGGCGCGATCGGCCTCGAACTCGCCTCCGAGGCGCAGTGGAGCGGGGCGCGCAGCCTCGGCTTCATCGCCGACTACAACGCGCAGCCGCCGCTCGGCTTCGGCGGGATCGAGGCGACCGACAAGGGCAAGGAGCGCCACGGCAAGACCGTGTTCGGCGCGCTCGGCATCGGCGGCCTGAAGCTCAAGCTGCACCGCGCTTGCATCGCCAAGCTGTTCGAGAGCGCCGAACTGGTCCTCGACGCGGAAGAGATCTACGCGCTCGCGAAAGAGATGGCGTGATGGCGACCCCTGAGGACACGATCCCGGGCTTCCTCGACGCACTGGCGAGCGAGCGCCCGACCCCCGGCGGCGGCGGCGCCGCGGCGATCTCCGGCGCCATGGGGGCCGCCCTGGTCTCGATGGTCTGCAACCTCACGATCGGCAAGAAGAAGTATGCCGAGGTCGAGGCCGAGATGATCGCGACCCGCGACCGCGCCGAGACCTTGCGGGCCGAGCTGACCGGCATGATCGCCGAGGACGTGACGGCCTTCGATGCGGTGATGGGGGCCTACGGCCTGCCGAAGGCCAGCGACGACGAGAAGGCGGCCCGCGCCGCCGCCATCCAGGACGCCTTGCGGCTCGCCACCGACGTGCCGCTCGCCTGCGCCAAGACCTGCCGGGCAGTCATCGATCTCTGCGAGGGCGTCGCCGAGCGCGGCAACCTCAACGTGGTCAGCGATGCCGGCGTCGCCGTGCTGGCCGCCCAGGCCGGCCTGCGCAGTGCCGCCCTCAACGTCTATGTCAACGCCAAGGCGATCGAGGACCGGACCTTCGCCGAAGGCCGCCTCGCCGATCTCTCCCGGGCGCTGGACGGCGCCGATGCCCTGACCGAGCGGGTCTACGGGCTGGTGAAGTCAAAGCTGACCTGACGGTCGGCACCCGCCTGGCGCAGTCACCGGGCGAAGACGTGAAGCAACGCATCCGCGCTTTTTGAGCCGGGCGCGAGGGACCCCCTCGCGCCCGGAACGGGAAGCCTTTGCCCAAACGACAGGAGGACGCCATGGACGTGCACGAGTATCAGGCCAAGGAATTGCTCGCGAGCTTCGGCGTGCCGATCCCGAAGGGCGCCGTCGCCTTCAGCCCCGACCAGGCGGTCTACGCCGCCACCGAACTGGGCGGCGGGCACTGGGCCGTGAAGGCGCAGATCCATGCCGGGGCCCGCGGCAAGGCCGGCGGCATCCGGCTCTGCCGCACCACCCACGAGGTCCGCGACGCCGCCACCGACCTGCTCGGCCGGCGCCTCGTCACCCACCAGACCGGCCCCGAGGGCAAGCCGGTGCAGCGGGTCTATATCGAGACCGCCGATCCGTTCGAGCGCGAGCTGTATCTCGGCATCGTCCTCGACCGGAAGGTCGAGCGGGTGCGGGTCGTGGCCTCCAAGTCCGGCGGCATGGACATCGAGGAGATCGCCGCGACCGATCCCGACGCGCTGCTGCAAGTCGTGGTGGAGCCGGCGGTCGGCCTCCAGCCCTTCGAGGCGCGCGAACTCGCCTTCCAGCTCGGCCTGAACATCAAGCAGGTCGGCGCCGCCGTGAAGACGATCATGAGCGCCTACCGGGCGTTCCGCGATTGCGACGCGGTCATGCTGGAGATCAACCCGCTGGTCGTGACCCGCGACGACCGGGTTCTGGCGCTGGACGCCAAGATGTCGTTCGACGACAACGCGCTGTTCCGGCGCCGCAACATCGCCGACATGCACGACCCGTCGCAGAGCGACCCGCGCGAGGCGCAGGCCGCCGAGCACAACCTGAACTACATTGGTCTCGACGGCGAGATCGGCTGCATCGTCAACGGCGCCGGCCTCGCCATGGCGACCATGGACATGATCAAGCATGCGGGCGGCGAGCCGGCGAACTTCCTCGATGTCGGCGGCGGCGCCTCGCCGCAGCGCGTCGCCACCGCCTTCCGCCTCGTCCTGTCCGATCCGAACGTGCGGGCAATCCTGGTCAACATCTTCGCCGGCATCAACCGCTGCGACTGGATCGCCGAGGGCGTGGTCCAGGCCGCCCGCGAGGTGAAGATCAACGTCCCGCTGGTGGTCCGGCTCGCCGGCACCAATGTCGAGGCCGGCAAGGCGATCCTCGAGAAGAGCGGCCTCGATCTCATCACCGCCGACACCCTGACGGAGGCCGCGGAGAAAGCCGTGGCCGCCATCCGCACCAAGAACTGAGCACAAGAAGCGAGGAGAGGCGTCCGATGAGCATCCTGATCGACGAGACGACCCGGATCCTGGTCCAGGGCATCACCGGGGACAAGGGCAGCTTCCACGCCCGCGAGATGATCGAATACGGCTCGAAGGTCGTGGCCGGCGTCACCCCGGGCAAGGGCGGACGGACCGAGCACGGCGTCCCGGTCTTCGACACCGTCCGCCAGGCGGTGCAGGAGACGGGCGCGGAGGCGAGCATCACCTTCGTGGCGCCGCCGTTTGCCGCCGATGCCATCATGGAGGCGGCCGATGCCGGCATCCGGCTGATCTGCTCGATCACCGACGGCATCCCGGCCCAGGACATGATGCGGGTCAAGCGCTACCTGCGGCGCTACCCCCGGGAGCGCCGCCCGATGGTGGTGGGGCCGAACTGCGCCGGCATCATCTCCCCCGGCAAGGCGATGCTCGGCATCATGCCCGGCCACATCTACCTCAAGGGCAATGTCGGGGTGATCTCCCGCTCCGGCACGCTGGGCTACGAGGCCGCCGCGCAGATGAAGGCGGTGGGTCTCGGCATCTCGACCTCGGTCGGCATCGGCGGCGACCCGATCAACGGTTCGTCGTTCCTCGACCACCTCGCCCTGTTCGAGGAGGATCCGGACACCGCGGCGGTGCTGATGATCGGCGAGATCGGTGGCCCGCAGGAGGCCGAGGCCGCGGCCTGGATCCAGGCCAACATGAAGAAGCCGGTGGTCGGCTTCGTCGCCGGGCTGACGGCGCCGAAGGGCCGCCGGATGGGCCATGCCGGCGCCATCATTTCGGCCGCCGGCGACAGCGCCGCCGAGAAGGCCGAGATCATGCGCTCCTACGGCCTCACCGTAGCGCCGAGCCCGGGCGCCTTCGGGACCACCATGGCGCAGGTGATGGCGCAGTACCGCAAGGCGGCGTGAGCCCGCTGTTCGGCTCAACGACCGTTGGGTCTCACCCCCGTCGCCGGGGGTGAATGGAGACCGTAGGGCGAGGGTGAGGGGGTGTCTCCGGGTGGGGCTCCTCCGGCACCACCCCCTCGCCCTCGCTTCGGCTGCGCCTCCGCCGGCTTTGTCACCTGCACGGTGACACGGCCCTCTCCCCGCCTGCGGGGAGAGGAGGCAGGCCAGCGCCGCACCTGGATACCCCCTCCCTCGATCCCCACGGGGAGCCCCCGATGATCCACACTCCCGTTCCCGACACGCCGTTCGTCCCGCCGCTGATCAGCGGCACCGAGGACCGCGTCGCCCTCGACGTGCTGTTCCGCTCGCTGGTCGATGTCTGCCGGCGCCACCAGCCGGAGCTGGAAGCGGTCCTCCGCGGGCAGGCGGACATCGCCGGGCTGTCGCCGGAGCTGACCGCACGGGCGCTGCAAGTCCAGGGCATCTGGTTCCAGCTGATCGCGATCGCCGAGCAGAACACCGCGATGCGCCGGCGCCGCCACGTCGAGCGCAATGCCGGCCGCGACCGGCTGAAGAACTCGTTCAGCGCCGTCCTCGCCCGGGCCGCCGCGCAGGGCGTGCCGGCCGCGACCGTGCACGCGCTTCTGGCCTCCTTGCGCGTGCGCCCGACCCTGACGGCGCACCCGACCGAGGCCAAGCGTGTCACGGTGCTGGAGAAGTTCCGGCGCATCTACCTGATCCTGAAGGAGCTGGAGATGCCGCGCTGGACCGAGCGCGAGCGCCAGGCCCTGATGGACGACCTGCGCGACGAGGTCGAGCTGGTCTGGATGACGGGCGAGTTGCACCTGGAGAAGCCCACCGTCGACCGCGAGGTGGCCTGGGGGCTGCACTTCTTCGACGAGACGCTGTTCGAGATGCTGCCCGAGACCCTGGTCTCGCTCGAGGAGGCGTTGCAGGCCGCCTATCCGGGGACGCGGTTCGAGGTGCCGGCTTTCTTCCAGTTCGGCTCCTGGATCGGCGGCGACCGCGACGGCAACCCCTTCGTCACCGCCGAGGTGACCCGGCGCACCCTGCGGCGCAACGCGCTGGCGAGCCTTGCGCGCTACCGCGACGGCATCGCCGGGCTCGCCCGGACCCTCTCGATCAGCGCCCGCTCCCTGCCGGTGCCCGCCTCCTTCGGGGTGGCCCTCGCCGAGCAGCTCGCCTTGCAGCCGGACGGCGAAAAGATCGCGCGGCGCAATCCGGGCGAGCCCTATCGGCAATTCCTGACCTGCCTGAGCCGCCGCCTCGATGCGACGATCGCCGGGCTGGAGGGATCCGGCCCGGTCGGCCCCGGCTATGGTGACGCCGACCTGCTGATCGCCGACCTGCGCGCGCTCGAACAGGGCCTGTCCGAGGCAGGCTGCCCGTCGCTCGCCGCCAACCGGGTGCGGCCGGTGCGCCGGATGGTCGAGATCTTCCGCTTCTCGACCGTGCGGCTCGACATCCGCGAGAACACCACCCGCACCACCCGGGCGCTCCAGGCCCTGTGGCGCCGCACGCAACAGGGCGATCCGCCGGATGTCGACGCCCCGGCCTGGACGGACTGGCTCGAGGCCGAGCTGGCGCGCCCCCTCGACGGCCTGCCCGACCTCGCCGGCCTGCCCGAGGAGGCGCAGGAGACGCTCGCCACCTTCCGGCTGGTGGCGGAGATGCGCGGCAGCCTCGACCGCGAGGCGTTCGGGTCCTTCGTCCTGTCGATGACCCATTCGGTGCCCGACATCCTGGGCGTCTACCTGCTGGCGAAGACCGCCGGCGTCTTCCTCGACGCGGCCGGCATCGAGATCTGCCCGCTGCCGATCGTGCCCCTGTTCGAGACCATCGACGATTTGCGTGCGGCGCCCGGAATCATGCGGGCTCTGCTCAAGATCCCGGTCGTGCGCCGCTCCGCCCGCCAGCAGGGCGGGGTGCAGGAGGTGATGATCGGCTACTCGGATTCGAACAAGGATGGCGGCTTCGTCGCCTCGAACTGGGAGTTGGCGAAGGCGCAACGGCTGCTGACCCAGGTCGGCGAGCAGGCGGGGATCGGCATCGCCTTCTTCCACGGCCGCGGCGGCTCGGTCAGCCGGGGCGGTGCGCCGACCGCCCGGGCCATCGCCGCCCAGCCGCCGGGCTCGATCCGGGGCCGGTTCCGCACCACCGAGCAGGGCGAGGTGGTCTCGTTCAAATATGCCAATCGCGGCACCGCCGCCTACCAGATGGAGCTTCTGGCCTCCGCGGTGCTGGCCCACGCCATCGACGGCGCGGCCGGCGGGGGCCCGGCGGCGAACCCCGAATTCGACGACGTGATGGAGGCTCTGTCCGGCGCCTCGCGGGCGGCCTACGTGCAGCTCCTGACGCATCCGGACCTCGTGACCTATTTCGGAGCCGCGAGCCCGCTCGACGAGATCGCGCTCCTCAACATCGGCTCGCGCCCGGCCCGCCGCTTCGGCGCCCGCAGCCTCGCCGACCTGCGGGCGATCCCCTGGGTCTTCGCCTGGAGCCAGAACCGGCACGGCATCACCGGCTGGTACGGCGTCGGCAGCGGCTTGAAGAGCCTCCTCGACGTGCGCGGGGAGGGCGGCCGGGCCCTGCTGCGGCGGATGTTCGAGCAATCGCCGCTCTTCCGGCTGGTCATGGACGAGGTCGAGAAGACCCTGCTGACGGTCGATCTCGACATCGCCCGCGACTTCGCCGGGTTGTGCCCGGACGAGGCGGCCCGCGAGGCGGTCTTCGCGATGATCGAGGCCGAGTACCGGCTGACCTGCGCGATGGCGCTGGAGGTGAGCGGTGCGCGCGATCTGGCCGAGCGCTTCCCGCTCTATCGCGGCCGGCTCACCGAGCGGCTGCCGGTGCTCAACCAGGTCAGCCGCGAGCAGGTCGATCTCCTGCGCCGCTTCCGGGCCGAGACCGACGAGGCGCGGCGCGAGACGCTGAAATCGGCGCTGCTCCTGTCGATCAACTGCGTCGCGACGGGGTTCGGGGCGACGGGATAGGCGAGGCCCGACGGGCGAGACCCATTAGGCAAGGCCCATGAGTAACGGATGAGGCGCCGGTCTCCTTTCCCCGCCCGCGGAGAGAGGCGATGACCCGCGCTCTTCCCTCCCCTTCGTAGCCTCTGCGCCCAGCAGGGCCCACAGCCCCCCACCTTCCGCCACGTTGCGTCCGTCCGCGACGGAACGCCAAACTCGTCCCACGGAGGAACCCCGACATGAGCTTCACCCTCGTCCAGCAAGCCACGCCGCGCCTGCACCGCTCCGAACTGGCGGTGCCGGGCTCGAACCCGACCTTCATGGAGAAGTCGGCCAAATCGACCGCCGACGTGATCTTCCTCGACCTCGAAGATGCGGTGGCGCCCGACGACAAGGAGCAGGCGCGCAAGAACATCGTCCAGGCCCTCAACGAGATCGATTGGGGCACGAAGACGATGATGATCCGCATCAACGGCCTCGACACCCACTACATGTACCGCGACGTGATCGACATCGTGGAGGCGTGCCCGCGCCTCGACATGATCCTGATCCCCAAGGTCGGCGTGCCAGCCGACGTCTACGCCATCGACGTGCTGGTGACGCAGATCGAGCAGGCCAAGCGCCGCGAGAAGAAGATCGGCTTCGAGGTGCTGATCGAGACCGCGCTCGGCATGGCCAATGTCGAGGCGATCGCCCAGTCCTCGAAGCGCCTGGAGGCGATGTCCTTCGGCGTCGCCGACTACGCTGCGTCCTTGCGCGCCCGCTCGACCGTGATCGGCGGCGTCAACCCGGATTATTCGGTGCTGACCGACAAGGACGCGGAAGGCCAGCGCCAGACCCATTGGCAGGACCCGTGGCTGTTCGCCCAGAACCGCATGCTGGTCGCCTGCCGGGCCTACGGCCTGCGCCCGATCGACGGCCCGTTCGGCGACTTCTCGGATCCGGACGGCTACCGCTCGGCGGCGCGGCGCTGCGCGGCCCTCGGCTTCGAGGGCAAGTGGGCGATCCACCCCTCGCAGATCGACCTCGCCAACGAGGTCTTCACCCCGAGCGAGGCCGAGGTGACCAAGGCCCGCCGCATCCTCGCGGCGATGGAGGAGGCGGCCAAGGCCGGCCGCGGCGCCGTCTCGCTGGACGGGCGGCTCATCGACATCGCGTCGATCCGCATGGCCGAGGCGCTGATCGGCAAGGCCGACGCCATGGCCCGGGCGTAAAGGGGGTGAGGAGAGCCGGCCCCCGGGCCGGCTCCCGTCCGATGCAGGCTGCCATGCCCTGCACCGGCAGGTGACCAGACTTGCTCGTCGCGCCGACGCGCCGCACGGATCACGCACACGCTAGAAACAGTCGAATGGCATACGCTCGACAGATGCCGGTCTGCGCGGCCGCCTCGGCGGTCGGTTAAATCCCCCCGCGACCCGGCCTCGGACTGGAGTTGCGCCGGTCGCACGACCACCCTGCGCCACTCCCGGTCTTCGATGGTGCCGCATTGTCCGACGCTGCGACTCTCGCAGAGCCGGGCGATGCCCGAGTGGAAGCGTGCGACCGATGAGATCACAACAGGGCGCTGACGCAGCGAGACCCCGGCGCGGCGGGTGGCTCCTGGCCCTCGCGATCCTGGCCAGCGCCGGCGGGGCTTATGCCTGGCGCAACCGCGAGCATCCGGCCGCGCCGAAGCCCGCCGCCCGCGCCCCGGCTCCCATCCCGGTGACCCTGGCCAGGGTCGAGCAGGGCCCGCTCGCGGTGGTCCTCGGCGGGCTCGGCACCGTGCAGGCCTACAACACCGTGCAGGTGCGCAGCCGGGTCGACGGCCAGATCGAGACGATCGCCTTCCGCGAGGGGCAGGTGGTGAAGAAGGGCGACCTCCTTGCCCAGATCGATCCGCGCCCCTATCAGGCCGCCCTCGAGCAGGCGAAGGCGAAGAAGGCCCAGGACGAGGCCAATGTGAAGAATGCCAGGGCCGACCTGGAGCGCTACACCAAGCTCGGCGACTACGCCTCGCGCCAGCAGACCGATACCCAGACCGCCACGGTGAACCAGCTCACCGCCCAGATCGCCGGTGATCAGGCGGCGATCGACAACGCGACGACGCAGCTCTCCTACGCGACGATCAAGGCGCCGATCGACGGCGTGACCGGCTTCCGGCTGATCGACGTCGGCAACATCGTCAACGCGGCGCAACAGACCGCGATCGTCACCATCGCCCAGGTCGAGCCGATCGCCGTGGTCTATACCGCGCCGGAGGAGCAATTGGGCGAGGTGATGCGGGCGCTCGCCGCCGGCACGGTCCCGGTCGAAGCCTGGAGCACCGACGGCATGACGCGGTTGTCCGAGGGGCGCCTCGACCTCGTCAACAACCAGGTCGACACCGCCACCGGCACCGTGCGGCTGAAAGCCTCCTTCGCCAACGCGGATCACGCCCTCTGGCCGGGCCTGTCGGTCTCGACGAAGATGCGGACCGGCACGATCCCCGACGCCGTCACGGTGCCGGACGACGCGGTGCAGCACGGGCCGAAGGGCCTCTACGCCTTCGTGGTCGACGACCGGAGCCACGCCCACATGCAGCCGATCACGGTCGGCCGCTCCACCGACGGCCGCACCCAGGTGACCCAGGGCCTGTCGCCCGGCCAGACGGTCGTCTGGCGCGGCCAGTCGCGGGTGCAGGAGGGGGCGCTGGTCGCCGAGGCGAAGCCCGCGGGGTCCTCGCATTCCACCGCAGATGCGGCGGACAACGCCGCCCTGGCTTCGAGCGAGGCGCGCTGACATGCAGTTCGGCACCGGGCAGGAGGATGCCGCGCGCGGCGGCATCTCCGGCTACTTCATCCGCTTTCCGATCGCGACCTCGCTGATCATGGCCGGGATCCTGTTCATCGGGATCGTGGCCTATCCGCTGCTCGGCGTCGCGCCCCTGCCGCAGGTCGATTTCCCGACGATACAGGTCACCGCGCAGCTGCCCGGCGGCAGCCCGGAGACCATGGCCTCGTCGGTGGCCCAGCCGCTGGAGCGGCAATTCGCGCAGGTGCCCGGCGTCAGCCAGATGACCTCGACGAGTGCGTTGGGCATCGCGTCGATCACCGTGCAGTTCGACCTCACCCGCAACATCGATGCGGCGGCCAACGACATTCAGGCGGCGATCAACGCCGCCAGCGGCCAATTGCCGAAGACCCTGCCGAGCCCGCCGACCTACCGGAAGGTGAACCCGGCCGATTCGCCGATCCTGCTGCTCTCGGCCACCTCCGAGACCCTGCCGCTGACCGAGGTGGATGATGCCGCCGACGTGCAGCTGGCGCAGCGCATCAGCCAGGTCTCGGGCGTCGGCCAGGTGCTGATCGGCGGCCAGCAGAAGCCGGCGGTGCGGGTGCAGATCGACCCGGCGAAGCTCGTCGCCAAGGACCTGTCGCTGGAGGACGTCCGCAGCCAGCTCTCGATCACCACGGTCAACAGCCCGAAGGGCAGCTTCGACGGCGCGACCCGCAGCTACACGGTCTACGCCAACGACCAGCTCACCCGCGCCAAGGACTGGAACGACGTCATCATCGCCTATCGCAACGGCGCGCCGTTGCGGGTGCGCGACATCGGTCAGGCTGTGGCGGGGCCGGAGGACACCAAGCAGGCGGCCTGGGCCAACGGCCAGCGCGGCGTGTTCCTGGTCATCTTCAAGCAGCCCGGCGCCAACGTCATCGACACGGTGGACCGGATCAAGGCCGAGTTGCCGCGCATCACCGCCTCGCTCCCGGCGGGCGTGACGGTGCAGACGCTGAGCGACCGCACCCAGACCATCCGCGCCTCGGTCGAGGACGTGCAGTTCACGCTCCTCATCACCATCGCGCTGGTCGTCGCGGTGATCTTCGTCTTCCTGCGCTCGCTCTGGGCCACCATCATCCCGAGCGTCACGGTGCCGCTGGCGCTGCTCGGCGCCTGCGCGCTGATGTGGATGGCCGGCTACACCCTCGACAACCTGTCGCTGATGGCGCTCACCATCGCGGTCGGCTTCGTCGTCGACGACGCGATCGTGGTCTTGGAGAACATCGCCCGCTACGTCGAGGAGGGGATGAAGCCGATGCAGGCGGCGCTCAAGGGCGCCGGCGAGATCGGCTTCACCATCGTGTCGATCTCGGTCTCGCTGATCGCGGTGCTGATCCCGCTGCTGCTGATGGGCGGCCTCATCGGCCGGCTGTTTCGCGAATTCGCCGTCGTGCTGTCGATGACGATCGGCGTCTCGGCCTTCGTGTCGCTGTCGCTGACCCCGATGATGGCCTCGCGCTTCCTGAAGGAGCACAAGGCGGACGCGCACGGCCGGCTCTACCGCTGGAGCGAGCGCGTCTTCGATCGCATGCTGCGGGCCTACGAAGCCGCTCTCGACGTGGCGCTGCGCCACCACGTCGTGACCTTCCTGACCTTCCTCGGCACCCTGGCGCTCACCGGCACCCTCTTCGTCGTGATCCCGAAAGGCTTTTTCCCGCAGCAGGATACCGGCCTCATCGTCGGCATCACCGAGGGCGGGCAGGACATCTCGTTTTCCGCCATGGAAGACCGGCAGAAGGCGGTCGGCGCGGTGATCCAGGCCGATCCGGATGTGGCGAGCATCGCGATGTCGATCGGCGGCAGCGGTCAGGCGCTCAATTCCGGCCGGATGTTCATCACCCTCAAGCCCCGGGACGAGCGCGCGGCGAACGCCTTCCAGATCGTCGACCGCCTGCGGCCGAAGCTCGCGCAGCTCGAAGGCGTCAAGGTCTTCCTCCAGGCGTCGCAGGACGTGCGGACCGGCGGCCGCGCCTCGCGCACGCAGTTCGAGTACACGCTCCAGGACCCGAACCTCGACGAACTCAACACCTGGTCGCCGCGGCTCCTCGACAAGCTGAAGACCCTGCCGGAGCTGCGCGACGTCGCCACCGACCAGCAGACCGACGGAACGACCCTGACCCTGACGATCAACCGCGACGCCGCCGCGCGCTACGGCATCACCCCGCAGGTGATCGACGACACGCTCTACGACGCGATCGGCCAGCGCCAGGTGGCGCAGTACTTCACCCAGCTCAACAGCTACCACGTCATCATGGAGATCCTGCCTGCGCTCCAGGGAAACCCGGATTCGTTGCGCACCATCTACGTGAAGTCGCCGACCACCGGGGGCCAAGTGCCGCTCGCCGCCTTCGCCACCTGGACCACCGTGCCGGTGCGCCCGCTCTCGATCAGCCACCAGGGCCAGTTCCCCGCGGTGACGATCAGCTTCAACCTCGCCCCCAACATCGCGCTCGGGCAGGCGACGGCGGCGATCGACAAGGCGGCGAAGGATCTCGGCATTCCGGCGACGCTCGCGACCGGCTTCCAGGGCACCGCCCAGGCGTTCCAGCAATCGCTCTCGACGGTGCCGCTCCTGATCGTCGCCGCCCTGGTGGTGGTCTACCTGATCCTCGGCATCCTCTACGAGAGCTACATCCACCCGCTGACCATCCTCTCGACCCTGCCCTCGGCCGGTGTCGGCGCGCTCGCGATGCTGCTGTGGTTCGGCTACGATTTCAGCCTGATCGCGCTGATCGGCATCATCCTGCTGATCGGGATCGTGAAGAAGAACGGCATCATGCTGGTCGACTTCGCCATCGTCGCCGAGCGTCAGGAGGGGATCGGCCCCGAGGAGGCGATCCGCAAGGCGGCCCTGCTCCGCTTCCGCCCGATCCTGATGACCACGATGGCGGCGTTGCTCGGCGGTATTCCGCTGATGTTCGGCACCGGCACCGGCTCGGAGATCCGCCAGCCGCTGGGCTACGCCATGGTCGGCGGCCTCGCGGTGAGCCAGGTGCTGACGCTGTTCACCACGCCGGTGATCTACATCTATCTCGACAGGCTCTCGACCTTCCTGTCCGGCCGCTCGCATGGGCCCGCCGCGAAGGAGGAGGCGCCCGAGGACGAGGAGGAGGCGCCGTCGCGGCTGCGGGATGCGGCGGAGTAGAGCGGCCTCTCCCGCGTCCGTCGATCAGCGGGCGGGAGCGCATCGTGTTACGAACCAGACTCCGCTTCGTCGGGCAATGTGGCAAAATCAGAGTTCAGGAGCGGCGCGCGATCGCAGCGCTGTCGGACGCCGCTCTAATGATAAGTAGCATAAGTATCGTAACCGATCATTTTCCACCGTCCATGCCTTTTTCTATAGATAAATACCAAAATTTCTCCATCACCAAAGCTTATACATTTTCCGTCTTCAGTTTTGATCCAATTTCTAGTTGAATTATCTCGAACGATGAAGGCGGTTCGATAGTCGGTGTCGAATATAGGGTAACTGAATTCTCTCTTTGCCGTCCTGGTGGATGCGACGATTTTCCGCTCTCGGAATGTCCCGCCTCCTGATTGGGTCGACGTGCTCAGCGCGGCGTCCTTGCGTGCCGACCGCTCCGTCTCGCTGCATATCAAAGGGTCTTCGCCCGCCCCTTTCCCGATAATATCGTTGGGGACCGTCATATGATGCGGAGGAGAAAGATCGCCACGGACCGGATAGTTTACGTAAGTCCGCACAGTCTCGGCGAAAACAGAATAAACAAGCCATTTATCTGATATCGTGCAAGCTTTGTAATAATTTCTGTCCGTCGAGATGATGTAATCGAACAGAGAGATTGCTTCCCGATTGGATCTGTCCAAGTTTTCTTTCGACGATACCGGTCCACAACTGATTGCACCGAATGCAAGGGCCGTTACAATGAATTTGGCTCTGCGTGCACGCCCAAACATCATCCACCTCCAAAACGCCTCCATGCCGCGATCCTGGCCGAATAGCCAAGGTCGTCACCTCCGTCGAGGGACGGCACCCGGCAGACGCGTGTCGTGCCGGCCGCGGGACGTTCGGCGTCTGTTCCCCTACCGCCGCCCCTCGTGCGGCCTCTCCGGTCCGCGTGCCCCTCTCTCGCACGGTTCGGGGAGATGCGCGCGACCTTTGCCGAACGGATCAAGCTGACACGCCTGACGCTGTCGGGTCACGCCGCCGCGATGAACTCTCGCACAACCGCGAAGGCCCGCTCCGCCTCGTCGCCGAACAGGTCGTGGCTGCTTTCCGCGAACCCCTCGAAGCGCACCCGGCCGGGCGGCAGGGCCGCGATGAGCGCCTCGCTGACGCCCGGCGGCACCAGCGGGTCGTGCGTGCCCGCCATGACCAGGACAGGGCAGCGCAGGCGCCCGAGCACGGGGCGGAAATCCATCCGGCCCTGCTCGTTGCCGGGCCCGTTGAAGTGGAGCGCGGTGTCGTTGCGCACCAGCACGCGCCGCAGCTTGGCGGGATCGGCGGGCTTGCGGCGGTAGAACGGCACGCAGGTGCGAAAATACTCCGCGCGCCTCTCGGTGGTCGGAGCCGTCCAGTAGCTCTCGGCGATCCGGGCGACCTCGGGCCCGCCCAGTTCTCCGAAGCGCGCAAAAATCCCCGGAAAATCGACCCTGGCGGCGGTGCTGGCGAGGACGAGCTTGCCCGGATGGTCCGGATACCGCGTCGCATAGGATTGGGCGACGTAGCCGCCGAAGGACATCCCGAGCACGATCGGCTGGACGATGCCCAAGGCATCGCACAGGCCCTTCACGTCGTCGCCCCATTGCGCCAGCGTCCAGCCGGCACGGTCGCCATCCTCGCTGCGGCCGTTGCCGCGATGGTCATAATAGACCACCTGCGCCACGTCGCTCAGCTCGGAGAAGCGGGGCTTGAAGGCGCTATGGTCGAAGCCGGGGCCGCCATGCAGCAGCAGCAGGGTCGGCTTCTCCCGCATCGTGTCGCCCGCGGGAACGAGCCCGGCATTGTCGACGTCGACGAAGAGACGGACGCCGTTGACAGCGACGAACATCGGGCGGCGACCTCGTCGGCGCGATGGCGAGGATGCGGCCCCCGAGCCGCTCCGGCCGGGGCGGCGTTCCTCAGGCCACCGCGGCCTGCTTCTGCAGGCTCAGCAGCATGTTGGCAATCTGGCGCACCTGTAGCTCGCTGTCCTGAAGCTCCTTCTTGCGAGCGCCGCCATACGCGAACTCGTCGTGGTCGATGCCCGGGACCAGCAGGCCGCTCTCCTCGAAGGAGCGCTCCAGACGGGCGAGAAGCTGCTCCCAGACGCCGAGGCGGGACCAGCGGATGAAGGTCTGGGCCGCCATCCACCACGGGCCGTAATGCGCCGGAACAGCGCGCCAGTTGGTATCGTGCCAGTGACGCCAGAGGATCGCGTCGACGGTTCGCTTGAGATCGTGAGGCTGCGTCTTGCCGCGGGGTCGGCAGCCTTCGAGCAATGGTGCGAGCACAGCCCACTGCGCCTCCGTCAACATCAACAACCCCCTGCTCACGATTCCGCCTGGAATCATATTACCAAGGGTAATCTGCTTCTTCAATCGGGCTGCACACCGCCGGTTGAAGTTTGTTGATCCACCACAACACGGATCCGGTTCGAGATCGTTTATGCTCTAACATGCAGCCAAACGGACTAATCCTAGGCTTACTTGATAGATTAGATATTTTGGTTTGTATGTATTTTTTTGGCTATGAAAATTTCTTCACAAGAGTAGATATAATCACGATTGAAAATAAAAATGATGATGCATTCTCAGCGTCAGGTACAAAAGAGATAAAAATCTTACTTCAAGAGTTTTGATCGATCGTGAGTGTTTCCAATCGGTGTGAATGTGGCGATCAAAGCTGACAGAAACGTCATTGACCTGTCATGAAATTGTCGCGACGATGCAGCCATCGGTGAGCGTGGAACGCCCGCCAGACAACCGGATCATACCGGCAGTCATCGATGGGGATCTCTGGGGCCGCACCCGCTTTGTCGCCAAGGTTAAGCTTCCGGCGCAAGGTTCCGGACGTCTGAGCTTGGCACCGACATGTCGAGAGGGATCAACGGCCTCGTCGATCTCGGGCTTGCCCGAGATCGAATCGATGCGGATCTCGGGCTTGCCCGAGATCGAAGCAATCGTCGGCATCTTGGACCGTTGGCATCATGCGGCGGGACAGCCCGGATGGCCCGAGATCATGAGCGGGACCGAAGGAGACCGGGTTGCCGCATCGTCTCCCGCGCGACGTCGTCGCGTGCTGCAAACAGGACAAGGCCAGCGCGGACATGCCAGTTCGGCAGGGCAGCGTGCCAGCGCTTCCGGCTGCCAGATGGCCGGCTCGGATCCGGCGAGGCATAACCGATCCGAGAGCGCGCAAAGCGACCCGATGGGGTAGCCTGCCGGTCTGCCTGTCACGATGGGGAGAAGGATGGTGGAGCTAAGCGGGATCGAACCGCTGACCTCTTGAATGCCATTCAAGCGCTCTCCCAGCTGAGCTATAGCCCCATCCGTCACCCGCGGCGCTGGGAACGCCTGCGGGTCTCGTCATGTCGTGATCGCGTGTCGCGATCGAAGCACGCCTGTCTTGGCGGCATCAGGCCCGATGTGGTGGAGCTAAGCGGGATCGAACCGCTGACCTCTTGAATGCCATTCAAGCGCTCTCCCAGCTGAGCTATAGCCCCGTCCATCAGCCGCGGCGCTGGGAACGCCTGCGGGTCTCGTCACGTGGTGATCGCATGTCGCGATCGGATCACACCAACCGACGCCTGATTCGGCAGCGTCTGATGCGATGTGGTGGAGCTAAGCGGGATCGAACCGCTGACCTCTTGAATGCCATTCAAGCGCTCTCCCAGCTGAGCTATAGCCCCACGCTACAGGACGTATGGGATCCGTCCCGGAACCGATCGGTGCCCTCGGGGAGGGCGCCGCCGGTGAGCGGCGGTATATGAGGGTGTGGCGCCGGACACAAGCCCTCGGGGCGGGTCTTCGCGAAGTTTTCGTGACTGTCGCGAATTCCAAAACGGCGCCAGAAGGTTGGGGCGACCGCAGCCGGGGGCCGCCGTCGCCCGCCCTCGGGGAGGATCAGGATTCCTCGTCGCTTTCGATGTCGCCGTCGATGAAGTCGGAGACGTCGTCGCCGCTCTCCTCGTCCTCCTCCAGGAAGGTATCGTCCTCGCCGCCGGCATCGCCCACATCGGCGTCGTCGTCGACCACGACGTCGGCGCCGTCCTCGGCGGCCTCGACCTCGTCGAGGGAGACCATCTCGGGGGTGCCGGCCTCCTCCTCGGTCTCTTCCTCCCGCGGGGCGCGGTTGGCGATCGCCGGGGCGGGGACGCGGGTGCTGGAGAGCGCGGCGACCTGATAGACCGTGCCGCATTTCGGGCACACGGCGGGGTCCCTGCTGAGGTCGTAGAACTTCGCGCCGCAGCTCATGCACTGGCGCTTCAAGCCGAGTTCCGGTCTGGCCACGGTAGTTTCGTTCCTGTCGATGTCGGTAAGAGTGGGTCCGGTTAGTCGCGCCTGCCAGCCCTGTCAAATACCTGGGGCGCCAGCGGATGACGCGGCGGTGCCCGCATGCTAACGACCCGGCCGTTTTCCCGCGTTTCTTCGCGGCTCTCCAGAATCAGGCCTGCTGCCCGTGTCGCACGCTTCCACTCCGTCCCCGATCACCGCCCAGGCCGGCACGGCCCTGCGGGGCCGGCTGCGGCCGCCCGGCGACAAGTCGATCTCGCACCGGGCGATCATCCTCGGCCTGCTCAGCCTCGGCGAGACCCGGATCGAAGGCCTGCTCGAAGGCGACGACGTGCTGCGCACCGCCGCCGCCGCCAAGGCCCTCGGGGCGGGCATCGACCGCGACGGGGAGGGGCGCTGGCGGGTGCGCGGCGTCGGCGTCGGCGGCCTGTCGGATCCGGCGGGCGTGCTCGATTTCGGCAATGCCGGCACCGGCTCGCGGCTGATGATGGGCGTGGTCGGCGGCCACCCGGTCACCGCGACCTTCGACGGCGACGCCTCGCTGCGCAAGCGGCCGATGCGGCGGATCCTCGATCCCCTGGTGCAGATGGGCGTGACGGTGGTGGAACAGGCCGAGGGCGGCCGGGTGCCGCTCACCTTACGCGGTCCCCGCGAGGCGGTGCCGATCACCTATGAGAGCCCGGTCGCCTCGGCGCAGGTGAAGTCGGCGGTGCTTCTCGCCGGTCTGAACGCCCCGGGCACGACCACGGTGGTCGAGGCCGCGGCGACCCGCGACCATACCGAGCGGATGCTGCGCCTGTTCGGCGCCACCGTCGCGGTCGAGGCGATCGGTCCCGGCGGCCATGGCCGGCGCATCGCGCTCACCGGTCAGCCGACCCTGACCGCCACCGACGTGGTGGTGCCGGCCGATCCGTCCTCGGCCGCCTTCGCGCTGGTGGCGGCCCTGATCGTGCCGGGCTCCGAGGTCGTGATCGAGGGGGTGATGATGAACCCCCTGCGCACCGGCCTCCTCACCACGCTCCTGGAGATGGGCGGCGACATCGCGCGGCTGAACGAGCGCGAGGAGGGCGGCGAGACCGTCGCCGACCTGCGGGTGCGCCACAGCCGCCTGACGGGCGTCGCGGTGCCGCCCGAGCGGGCGCCGGCGATGATCGACGAGTATCCGGTGCTCGCGGTGGCGGCGGCCTGCGCCGAAGGCACCACCCGGATGCAGGGCCTGCACGAGCTGCGCGTCAAGGAATCGGACCGCCTCGCCGCGGTGGCGGCGGGTCTCACGGCCAACGGCGTCTCTCACGTCGTCGAGGGCGACGACCTCATCGTCCACGGCGACGGGGCCGCGCCCGCGGGCGGCGGCACGGTCGAGACCCATCTCGACCACCGCATCGCCATGGCGTTCCTGGTGCTGGGCATGGCCGCCCGGACGCCGGTGACGGTCGACGACGGCGCAATGATCGCGACGAGCTACCCGGCCTTCCTCGCCGACATGCGGGCGCTCGGCGCCGCGCTCGACGCATGAGGCTGTCCATGATCATCGCCATCGACGGGCCGGCGGCCTCCGGCAAGGGGACGCTCGCCAGGCGCCTGGCGGCGCATTACCGCCTGCCGCACCTCGATACCGGCCTGCTCTATCGGGCGGTGGCGCTGACGCTCCTCGATGCGGACCGCGACCTTGCCGACGCCACGGCGGCCGCGGATGCCGCGCGGGGGCTCGACGTGGCCTTCCTGGGCGATCCGCGCCTGCGCGACAGCGCGATGGGCGAGGCGGCCTCGATCGTCTCGGCGCAAGCCGCGGTGCGCGCCGCGCTCCTCGACTGGCAGCGCCGCTTCGCCGGCGCGCCCGGGGGCGCCGTGCTCGACGGGCGCGACATCGGCACCGTGGTCTGCCCGGATGCCGCCGTGAAGCTGTTCGTCACCGCGTCGGCCGAGGAGCGTGCCCGCCGCCGCCACCGCGAACTCGGCGAACGGGGCGAGACGATTCCCTACGACGCGGTGCTGGCCGACATCCTGCGCCGCGATGCCCGCGATGCGGACCGCGATGCCGCGCCCTTGCGGGTGGCCGAGGATGCGGTGGTGCTCGACACCACGGCGCTGGATGCCGACGCCGCCTTCCAGGTCGCCACCGACGTGGTCGAGGGGCGGGGCGGCAAGCGGAACTGAGCGTCGGTCCGCGTGCGGAGCCGATCGTGCCGCCCACCTGATACCAGCAGCGGCCCAGGATGCTGACGCATCGGGCCGTTGGCCCATCTCGAATTTTCGACATCAAGCCAGAGGCTTGGCGAAAATTCGAGAACGGAACCAACGGTCGTTTTCAACGACCGTTGGTATGACACCCCTCCGCCACGAAGTCGTGGCAGATCGTTTCGACACCGCGCGACTCCCGGCGCGCCCTCCACTTCGGACCTCCGCCTCCCATGATCCGCCTCGACAAGATCGGCAAGCAGAACGGCAACCAGCTCCTCTTCATCGAGGCATCGGCGGCATTGCAGCGCGGCGAGAAGGTCGGGCTCGTCGGTCCCAACGGCGCCGGCAAGACGACCCTGTTCCGGATGATCACCGGTGAGGAGCAGCCCGACGAGGGCCAGGTTTCGACCGATCGCGGTATCACCATCGGATATTTCAGCCAGGATGTCGGCGAGATGGCCGGCCGCTCCGTCCTGTCCGAGGTGATGGACGGGGCCGGCCCGGTGAGCGTCGTGGCGGCCGAGCTGCGCGAGATCGAGTCGGCGCTCGCCGATCCCGACCGGGCCGACGAGATGGACGCGCTGGTCGAGCGGTATGGCGAGGTGCAGGGGCGGTTCGAGGAACTTGGCGGCTATGCCCTGGAGGGCCGCGCGCACGAGGTGCTGGCGGGCCTGAGCTTCGCGCCCGAGATGATCGAGGGTGATGTCGGCGCCCTGTCGGGTGGCTGGAAGATGCGCGTCGCGCTCGCCCGCATCCTGCTCATGAACCCCGACGTGATGCTCCTCGACGAGCCGAGCAACCACCTCGACCTCGAGAGCCTGATCTGGCTCGAGGACTTCCTGAGGGGCTTCGACGGCGCCCTGCTGATGACCTCGCACGACCGGGCCTTCATGAACCGGATCGTCGGCAAGATCATCGAGATCGATGCCGGATCGCTCACCACCTATTCGGGCGACTACGCCTTCTACGAGCAGCAGCGCGCCTTGAGCGAGGCGCAGCAGCAGGCGCAGTTCGAGCGCCAGCAGGCGATGCTGGCCAAGGAGATCAAGTTCATCGAGCGCTTCAAGGCGCGCGCCTCGCACGCCGCCCAGGTGCAGAGCCGGGTGAAGAAGCTCGACAAGATCGAGCGCGTCGAGCCGCCTCGGCGGCGCCAGAGCGTGGCCTTCGACTTCCCCGCCGCCCCGCGCTCCGGCGACGACGTCATCAGCCTGAAGGGTGTGCGCAAGAGCTATGGCAGCCGCACGATCTATGACGGGCTCGATTTCGGCATCCGCCGCAAGGAGCGCTGGTGCGTGATGGGCGTCAACGGCGCCGGCAAGTCGACGCTCCTCAAGCTCGCCACCGGCACGACCGCGCCGGATTCCGGCACCGTGACGATCGGCGCCAGTGTCAAGCTCGGCTACTTCGCCCAGCACGCCATGGATACGCTAGACGGCGAGCGGACGGTCTTCGAGTTCCTGGCGGAGTCGTTCCCGCAGGCCGGTCAGGGATCGCTGCGCACCCTCGCCGGCTGCTTCGGCTTCTCGGGCGACGACGTCGAGAAGCGCTGCCGGGTGCTCTCCGGCGGCGAGAAGGCCCGGCTCGCCATGGCCAAGATGCTCTACGACCCGCCGAACTTCCTCGTCCTCGACGAGCCGACCAACCACCTCGACGTCGGCACCAAGGACATGCTGATCGCGGCGCTCGCCCAGTACGAGGGCACGATGCTGTTCGTCTCGCACGACCGGCACTTCCTCGCCGCCCTGTCGAACCGGGTGCTGGAACTGACGCCGGAGGGCATCCACCAATATGGCGGCGGCTACGTGGACTATGTCGAGAGCACCGGGCGCGAGGCGCCGGGGCTCCGGCACTGAGAGCCGGGCAGAGGCGGTTTTTCGACGAAGGCGGAGACGCGGAGTGCCTGACTTGCGCTGCGCCCCGTCAGGGCGCAGGAGGGCGCCCGCGCGCCATCCCGTTCATCCGATCGGCGTGCGTCACCGGATTAGGTTGGAGGCGGCGAGATCGAGAATCTCGTCGCCGCGACCATTCATCACCGCCCGCATCACGTAGAGGCTGAAGCCCTTCACCTGCTCGGCCTGGATCCGGGGCGGCATGGCGAGTTCCTGGCGGTTCGTCACCACGTCGAGGAGGGCCGGGCCGTCATGGGCCAGCATCTCGGCGATGGCCCCTTCCAGGTCGCCCGGATCCTCCACCCGGCGGCCATGCAGGCCCGCGGCGCGGGCGATGGCGGAAAAATCGGGGTTCTGGAGCGCGACCCCGGTCTCGAGATAGCCGGCGGCCTTCATCTCCATCTCGACGAAGCCGAGGGTGCCGTTGTTGACCACCACCACCTTCACCGGCAGCTTTTCCTGCACCAGGGTGAGAAGGTCGCCCATCAGCATGGTGAATCCGCCGTCGCCCGCAAGCGCGATGACCTGGCGGCCGGGCTGCGCGGCCTGAATCCCGATCGCGTGCGCCATGGCGTTCGCCATCGAGCCGTGCGTCCAGGAGCCGATCAGCCGCCGGTCCTCGGTCATCGTAAGGTAGCGCGCTGCCCAGATGGTGGGCGTGCCGACATCCGCCGTGAACACCGCGTCGGGGGCGGCCGCCTCGCTCACCAGCCGGGTCAGGTATTGCGGGTGGATCGGCGTGCGGCCGGGTTTGCCGGTGGCGAGGTCGTCCAGGCCCTCGCGGGCCTTGGCGTAGTGCGCCAGGCAGCGGTCGAGGTGGCGCCTGTCGGTGCGCGGTTCGAGCCGCGTCAGCAGGCCGGCGATCGTTACCCCGACATCGCCGACGAGGCCGAGATCGAGCCGGCAGCGGCGGCCGAGATTTTCCGGCCGGATGTCGATCTGGGCGATCCTGGCATTGTCCGGGTAGAACTGGCGGTAGGGGAAGTCGGTGCCGAGCAGCAGCAGGGCGTCGCAGGATTCCATCGCGGCGTAGCCGGACGAGAAGCCGATCAGCCCGGTCATGCCGACGTCGTAAGGGTTGTCGTGCTCGACATGCTCCTTGCCGCCGAGCGCATGGACCACCGGCGCCTTCAGGGTCTCGGCGAGGCGGATCACCTGATCCCGCGCTCCGGCGCAGCCGCGCCCGCAGAACAGCGTCACCGTCTCCGACCCCTGGAGGAGATCGGCCAGCGCGTCGATCTCGGAGGCCGGCGGCAGGACGATCGGGGGCTTGGGCGTCAGGGTCGCCGGCGCGGCGAGCGCCCGCTCCGGCGCCTCCTTGAGGGCGACGTCGCCCGGGATCACCACCACCGACACGCCGCCCTGGCTCACCGCGGTGCGGATCGCGATCTCGAGGACATAGGGCAACTGGCTCGGATCGGAGACGAGTTCGCAATAGTGGCTGCACTCCCGGAACAGCGCCTCGGGGTGGGTGGCCTGGAAATAGCCGGTGCCGATCTCCGCCGAGGGGATGTGGGCGGCGATGGCGAGCACCGGCGTGCGCGTCCGATGGGCGTCGTAGAGGCCATTGATGAGGTGCAGGTGGCCCGGGCCGCAGGAGCCGGCACAGACTGCCAGCCCGCCGGTGACCTGCGACTCGGCCGAGGCCGCGAAGGCCGCCACCTCCTCGTGGCGCACATGGACCCAGCGGATCTTGCCCGGATTCTTGCCTCTGGCCCGGATCGCCTCGGTGAGGCCGTTCAGGCTGTCGCCGACGACGCCGTAGACGCGCGCGACGCCGGCATGCTCCAGGGTCTCGATGCAGAGATCGGCAACGGTGCGGCTTGGCATGACACGCTCCTGCACACTGCGCCGCAGCGGCACCGCCGCGGACAGGGGCCGCTCTCCCGGCGAGGGGCCCATGAGGGCCGGATCTAGGGCGCGGTCGCCCGAAGGGGACGTCTCATGCCAAGGGCCGAAAGAAAACGACCTTTGGTTCCGTTCTCCGATTTTCGCTCAGCCTTTGGCTGAGAGCATTGTCCGACGAAGTGGATACCGGTTCGTCGTAGACAATGCGGCAAAATCAAAGAGCGAGAGAAGCTTCGCGATGGCAACGCAATCGTGAAGCGCTCTAGCATCGAAAATGTGAGATGGTTCATCGGCCCGATGCGTCAGCATTTTGGGCCGATGGTCTCAGCAGGGCTGGTCCCGGATCGGAGAGCCGGCAGGAACGCATGGTGCGGCGACTACCGGATCGTGACGGCCGCAGAGTCATGTGGCTGCCCATCCTGCCGACAGACCACAAGAGATGACAAAAAAGAGACGCTGAAAAGAAAAAAGGCCACTCTTGCGAGTGGCCCGAAGTCTAGGGAGGAAACGCCCAAGAGGGCTGGCAAGTCCGCGACGCCATCGCGTCCTTGCGTGACAGGTGCATCCCATGATTTTTTGCGCTGCACAACGCGGGCTTTCGTGCGGGGTGCCATGCGTGCGGTGCATGAAGCCTGGCCGTGAGGCGGTCACGCCGGGGCGATCTCGAACGCCATCCCGCGCCCGGGCCCCTGGTCCGCATAATCGACCAGGGTGTAGCCACGCTCCGACAAAGCCGCCTCCAGATCGTCGCGGTGCCGGCGGAACATCTGGCCGATCGCGAGCGGCGTCAGGCGCGGGCTCGCCCGCCGCAATTCATCCACGCCGACCTGGACCGGCGCGCCCTCCCGATCGGCGATCCGGATCAGGATCGCGGCCAGTTCCGCCGACTTGGTCTCGGCGGCGGATTTCGGCTTGAAGGCCATCGCTTGTCTCCTCGTCGGGTCGTCTCTGGGGTCAGCCGCCGCTGATCTGCTCGGCGAAGTCGTCCGGGATCTCGCCGAAGGTGCCCAGGATCGTCACGCTCTCGAGTTCGCCGGTCTCGTCATCCGCCACGATCCGAAGGGCCGCCGCGCCCGGCATGCGCCCGGCGATCGCGGCGGCGCGCTTCAGCGCGCCGCTCTCCGTCGGCGCTACGTCGCGCGCACCCGGCCGCAACCGCTTCCGGTGCACTTCGAACGTCTGCACCATGAAGGTCGTCCGCATCGTCATTCCGGTCTCCCGCCACCATTCCCCTTCGGTCCGAAACTATCCCGGATCCCGACGCGCGACCGTAAGGTGCCGGCCCGCCTGTTCTTTTTTCGTTCTAGACCAGCTTCGCGCGTCCCTCCACCGCATCGTCGCCATGGCCGGCGCGGCGCGATGGAGATGGATTAAGTCATCCGGTCGAGCGTGTACCATCACGGGATGTCACCGAACTGTTGCTCACGCGCATCTATACGCCGTTCTGGAAACATTCCAAGGAAGCGTCCATGGCCATCGGCCCCTCGACCACGCAGACCCCCTATCTGGTGCCGAGCACCGGCAATGTCAGCTTCACGTCGATCCTGAGCGTGGGCGATACCGTGCCCGGCTCGGTCAAGGCGAACGGCACGCCCTGGCGCTTCGTCGGCATCCCGGACGGCATCGGCGCCTTCGACAACGGTGACGGTACCGCCACGGTGCTGGTCAACCACGAGATCGGTGCCACCGCCGGCGTGGTGCGGGCGCACGGCTCGGCCGGCGCCTTCGTCGACCGGCTGATCGTCGACAAGGCCAGCCTGAAGGTTCTCTCGGCTGGTGATCTCGGCACCAGCTTCTACGGCTTCAATGCCGCCACCGGCACCTACCAGCAGGGCACCACGGCGCTGGCGCGCCTGTGCTCGGCCGACCTTCCGGCGGTCTCGGCCTTCTATGACGCGGCGACCGGGCTCGGCACCCAGGCCCGCATCTTCATGAACGGCGAGGAGAACGGCACCGAGGGCCGGGCGCTCGCCTGGATCGTGAACGGCCCCGAGGCCGGCCGCATCTACGAGCTGCCCCGCCTCGGCAAGTTCTCGATGGAGAACTCGCTGGCGAACCCGGCCTCTGGCGCCAAGACGGTGACAATCGGCACCGACGATTCCGCGACCGGCCAGCTTTACGTCTATGTCGGCAACAAGCAGGCCACCGGCTCCGAGATCGACAAGGCCGGCCTGACCAACGGCAAGCTCTACGGCATCAAGGTGCCGTCGGTCGTCGCCGAGACCAACGCCACCTCGCTCGACCCGGCCGGCGCCGCCTTCTCCTTGCAGGAGATGGGCCCGAATGGAGACGTCTCGCGGGTGACCGGCGCGCAGCTCCAGGACGAGAGCGACGCCGAGGGCGTGACCACCTTCCTGCGGCCCGAGGATGGCGCCTGGGATCCGAGCAACCCCAACCGGTTCTACTTCGTCACCACGAACGGCATCACCAGCCCGTCGCGGCTCTGGGCGCTCGACTTCACCGACGTCACCCGTCCGGAACTCGGCGGCACCATCAAGGAGCTGCTGCGCGGGACCGAAGGGCAGGTGATGCTCGACAACATGACGGTGACCGCCGACGGCAAGGTCATCCTCCAGGAGGATCCGGGCAACAGCCCCCGCCTGTCCAAGGTGTTCCAGTACGATCCGGCCACCGGCTCCCTGACCGAACTCGCCCAGCACGATCCGGCCCGCTTCGCCGCGCCGACCGCGCCGTTCAACCAGGATGAGGAATCCTCCGGCGTCGTCGACGTCAGCACGATCTTCGGCGCGCCGGGCCGGCAGGCTTACCTCCTCGACACCCAGGCCCATTACGCCCTGGGTGGCGAGCTGGTCGAGGGCGGCCAGCTGATGATGATGTATCAGGACCGCACGATCCGCGGCACCGCCGGCAACGACACCCTGACCGGCAGCGCCATCGACGACCTGATCCTCGGCGCGGCGGGCGACGACACGATCAACGGCCGTACCGGTACCAACATCCTGTCGGGCGGCACCGGCACCGACACCGCGGTGTTCGATCTCCGCCTCGCCGATGCCCGGGTGAGCGCCGAGAACGGCCGCGACGTGGTGAGCGCGGGCAATACCCGCAGCACCGTCACGGGCTTCGAGCGCTACCTTTTCACCGACACGACCGTGACGGTGGCGGACGGCGCCCCGCTCGTCGACGACCTGTTCTACTTGGCGAACAACAAGGACGTGCTGGCCGCCGGCCAGGACGCCGACACCCACTACGCCACCTATGGCTGGAAGGAAGGCCGCGATCCCAACGCGCTGTTCTCCACCACCGGCTACCTCGCCGCCAACGCCGATGTCCGCGCTGCCGGCCTCAACCCGCTCCAGCACTACGACCAGTATGGCTGGAAGGAAGGCCGCGACCCGTCGGCGGCCTTCGACAACGAGCAGTATCTCGCCCGCAATGCGGACGTGAAGGCCGCCGGTATCGACCCGCTCAAGCACTTCATCGAGTACGGCCAGGACGAGGGCCGGCAAGCCTATGCGGCGATCGGCAAGACCGCCGACCTCGCGGCGCATCCGGGCTTCGACGCCGAGTTCTACCTGCTCTCGTATGCCGACGTGGCGCGCGCCGCGACGGCATCCGGCAAGGACCCCTTCGCCTATGCCTACGAGCACTACCAGACCTATGGCTGGAAGGAGGGGCGCAACCCCAACGCGGTGTTCGACACCAAGGGCTACCTGAACGCCTATGGCGATGTCCGGGCGGCCGGGATCGACCCGCTGATGCACTACGACCAGTATGGCTGGAAGGAAGGCCGCGATCCGTCGAAGGGCTTCGATACGACGGCCTATCTCGATGCCTATGGCGACGTGGCGCGGGCCCGGCTCGACCCGATGCAGCACTACCTGCAATACGGCGCGACCGAGGGCCGCTCGACCTTCGGCGACACAACCTTCGGCGCCGGCAACCAGGGCTGATCCGTCGGGACACCCGTTCCGGTTCGACCACGAGGGCGCCCCGTCACCGTCAGGTGGCGGGGCGCCTCGCATTGGAGCAAGGCCCCGTCCGGAGCGCAGACCTCCCGCCCGGTCGCCGCGCTTGCGCCGCCGGGCGGGCTGGACCAAAGCGAGCCCTGCCCGCATTCCGCCGGGTCTCGGCATTCCCCCGGCTCCTTCCCGATGCAGGCCGTCCTCGACGCCGCCCTCCCGATCTTCGCGCTGATCCTGGCGGGCTTCCTGTGCGGCCGCACCGCCCTGTTCGGGCCGGCCGCCGCCGACAGCCTGAACCGGTTCGCGATCTACCTCGCCCTGCCGGCGCTGATGTTCGGCGCGATGGCGAAGATCACGCCGGACCAGGTCGCCCAGATCGGGTTCGCGGCCGCCTTCGCGGGCGGCATCGCGGCGGCCTTCGCGGTGGCCTACCTGCTCGGGCGCGGTCGGGGCCTGCCCGGGGCCCAGGCCTGCATCGAGGGGCTGGATGCGGGCTACAGCAATGTCGGCTTCATGGGCATCCCGCTCTGCCTCCTGGTATTCGGGCCGGCGAGCCTGCCGGCGGCGGTGATCGCGACGCTGTTCACCGCCTGCGTGCTGTTCCTGTTCGCGATCGTGCTGATCGAACTCGATCTCCGGAAGGGGGCGGGGTCGGGCACCGCCCGCAAGGTGGGGCTGGCGCTGGTGCGCAACCCGCTCCTGATCGCGCCGCTGGCCGGCCTCGCGGTCGGGCTCGCCGGCCTGTCGGTGCCCGGCCCGATCGAGCGGTTCGCCGGGCTCCTCGGCGGTGCGGCCTCGCCCTGCGCGCTGGTCTGCATCGGGCTGTTCCTCGCCCAGGAGCGGGTGGTCCTCTCGGATATCCGGCCGATGGCGGCACTCGTCGTCCTCAAGCTGGTGCTCCAGCCGGCGGTCACCGCGGTCCTCGTCTACAAGGTCTTCGCGGTGCCGGATCTGTGGGCGCGGGCGGCGGTGCTGCTCGGCGCTCTGCCGATCGGCTCGGGACCGTTCACGCTGGCCAAGCTCTACGGGCTGGAGGCCGGCGTGACCTCCGGGGCGATCCTGCTCTCGCACCTCGCCTCGGTGATCACCGTGTCGCTGCTCGTGGCCTGGCTCGCCTGACGGAGGAGGGCTGTCCGGGCGAGCGCTCCGGCGCCCATGCCCCCGCGTCGCGTCGCCACACCACCGCGCCCTCCGGGGGCCGGGCCGGCCGTGACGCGGGGCGCGCCCGGCCACCCTGCACGGTGAATTCGATCCCGATGGTGGAATTTGCTTGAGCCCGGAATGCGTTCGCGGGAATGAACCGTCCCGGGTCTCCCACGTCTCGACCGCGACGTCGACCGCGACGCCGGTCTTTCTCGATGGCATGACGGAGGAATAGGGAAAGATGGTGCCGTTTCGCCAACGCTTAATCGGATCTTGAATGTCTGCCCCGAGTCTCACAGACTTGAGACTGTCAGCCAGGACGGGGAGGAACATGGAAACGGGAGGCTGCCTTCTCAGGCGGTTCACGGCCGTTCCGTCCACGGGCGTCCTGCCGGGCGGGCTCGCGCGGGGCCGCGCTTAGGACATGGCGATGCGTCGCTCGCTTCGCGGGATCTTTGCCGCCGGGCCGCCGGTCCGGGACCGGGCGCTCGCCGGACGTCTGATGCGGACGATCTTCGGCTGCTACATCGTGGTGGCCGTCGGCCTCACGGCCGTGCAGATGTTCGTCGCCTATCGGGCGGCCAGCCAGCGCCTCCAGGACGACGTGGCGGCCCTCCAGCGCACCTTCAGCCCCGGCATCGAGGACGCCATGTGGCGCTACAACGGCGAGGTGCTGCGCGGGATCCTGGCCGGCATGCAGGAGATCCCGACCGTCCTCGGGGTCGAGGTCCGCGACGAGGCCGGCCGGCGCGTGCAGGCGATCGGCAGTTTCACTGACGAGGCCGGGGCGATCTGGCATGTCGGCCGCAACGCCGAGGCGCAGCCGCACGCCCATCGCTTCGGAACTCCGTTCAGCCGCACCTTCCCGGTCGTCCATACCGACGAGAACGGCCGCATCTATCCGATCGGCTCCTGGACCGTCCATTCCGACGACAGCATCGCCATCGAGCAGGTCAAGAACACGCTGTCCGTGATCCTGATCAATTCGGCGATCAAGTCGCTGATGCTGTGGTTCATTTTTTACATGGTGATCCGCCGCATGGTCGGCCGGCCGCTCGACCAGATCCGCGACTATCTCGCCCGGATCGACGCCGACACCCTCGCGGCGCCGCCGCTCACCATCGAGGCGGGCGGGCGCAACGAGCTGCACGCGCTCGCCGGCGCGCTCAACACCATGCGCGACCGGCTGCGGCGCTCCTTCGACGAGAACGCGGCCCTGATGCGCGACCTGCGCGAGATGAACGCGACGTTGCAGGACCGTATCGCCGAGCGCACCCGCGATCTCGAGACCCTGGCCCATACCGACCTGCTCACCGGCCTGTGTAACCGGCGCAAGCTCGACGAGGCCCTGGCCGAGGCGGCCGAGCGGGCGGGCGCGAGCGGCGCGCCGCTGTCGCTGATCCTCGGTGACGTCGACAACTTCAAGTCGGTCAACGACCGCTACGGCCACAAGGTCGGCGACCAGGTGCTGGTCGCCTTCGCGGCCCTCCTGCGCGACGCGGTGCGGCCGACCGACATCCTGGGCCGCTGGGGTGGCGAGGAATTCATGCTGCTCTGCCCGGACGCCGACCTCGCCACGGCCACGGCCATCGCCGAGCGCCTGCGTCAGCGCGCCGAGGCCACGGCTCTCCCGGAGGTCGGCCCCCGCACCTGCTCGTTCGGCGTCGCCACCCTGGCCCCGGGCGAGAGCACCGACAGCCTCGTCGCCCGGGCCGATGCGGCGCTCTACCGCTGCAAGCGCAACGGCCGGAACCGCGTCGAGGCGAGTTCCGGGCCGTGGCCGGAGGTGGTGGAGCGCGGGGCGGCCTGACGCCCCGGTGCGGCTCAGCGCTGCCCGTCCCACGTCGCGATCGCGTTCTTGGTCAGTCCGCCCACCCGGGCATGCGGGCGGCCACCGGTGGTCATGGCGAGCGCGAACAGGATCTCGTCGGCCCGGGGGCCGTCCGCCACCGCCACCGTGACGCCGTCGAAATGCGAGCGGACATAAGCCGCGTCCTTGTGGTGGATCGGCACGTCGAGGGAGGCGCCCATCGGGCCGACCTTGGTCATCGACGGCACGATGGCGAGCGCCTGGCCGAGCAGCTCGCGCATGGCGTAGCCGCCGGGCACGTGCCAGAGCGCCCCGTGCTCCAGCTCGCCGGCCGAACCCACCAGCGACCCCTTGCCGTAGGCCTCGATCCGGCCGGGATCGCCGCCGAGCGCGTCGAGGAGCTTGCGGGCGCAGTCGACGCCGAGGGGTTTGAGCGCCTCCATCATCGGGGTGATCTCGGGCTCGTAGCGGCCTGCGAAGGGATTCTTCACCAGGCAGGCGACCGCGCCCTTGAGGACGGGCTGGCTCAGTGCGGGGCCACCGTCGTGACGGACCTCCTCGACGGTGACGACGATCTTGCGGACCTCGATCATGGGCGGATCTCCCTTGGTTCTTCGAGAAGGACGGACCGGCCCTGGAGCATCAGGGCGGCGGAGCGGATGAGGCCGGCGGCACGCATCGCTGTCGCCCGGCGCCGCCCGGTCTCAAGGGCGGCGTCGATGTCCGGGCCCGACAGCGCCGGGACCGCGACGGTGACGAGGCGGGGTCCAAGGTCGGAATCGGGGTCGAGATCGGTGGCGGGGACGCGCCGCACCCCCGGATGCCCGGGCAGGTCGACCGCGTTGGCGATGAGCGTCGCGGCGGCGTCGGCCGCGGCGGCGTCGCGGGCGAGAACCGTGACCGAATCGGCGATCCCGAGGGAGAAGGAGCGGCCCTGCCGCCCCGAGGTGGCGATGCCGCCGATCCCGTCCTGGTGGCGCACGATCACCCGGCCGTTCACCGCCGGAACCGGACCGCGGGAGAAATCGGCGGCGACGCCCACCGCCAGGGTCTCGCCCTCGGTGAGGTGGAGCGCGATGTCGCCGCCATCGTTGACGAAAGCCTTGTCGAGAGGGGCGGCGTCGCGCATTGCGTCCAGGATCTCGTCCGCCACCGCGCCCGCCACCGCGGCCATCGGGGTGACGAACGCGGTGTGCGGCCGGCACGCCGCGACCATCCGTCGGGCGATTCTCCCCTCGACCCGGGGGCGGTCACTCATGGGCTTGCGCAAGTCCGGCAACTCGCCGATCAGCTCGCCCAACACCGTCGCGAAGCGGGCGATGGCGGCCCGGTGCGCCTCGGCCACGGCGGAGTCGGCCCCGAAGGCGCGCAGGACCAGGTCGATCGGCCCGTGCTGAAGGTGCAGCCGTCCCTCCGCCAGACGCTGGTGCACCGGCCCATCCATCGATCAGCCGAGCCGGGCGATGAGGCGAACGAGGTCGGCC
>NZ_LABX01000380.1 GCF_001043915.1 Methylobacterium aquaticum
TAAGAGCCTGTTTGAGTGCGTCTGCCGGTCCCCCCCCTCTCTCCTGTGAGATCAACAGGGGATCCGCCTGGTTGGGCGGGGAAAGATCAGATGTGGACCGACCGACATCGGACGCGCCACGAGACGCGCCTGAAGGATGTCATTGCTCAGACCGGCCTGGACGAGATGGCTCGCGTCCTGGAGCGCGCCGATCCGCCCCGCAGCCCGAGCGCGACGCCCGCGTGCAAGATCGTCGCGGCGATCGCCTGGCATGTGCGGGTCGGGGCGCGCCTGGCGGGCCCCGCCAGAGAGCGTCGTGCCCTGGCGCACGGTCTACGGCTGGTTCCGGCGCTGGATCGAGAAAGGGTGTTCGAGATCCTGATGCGGGCCCTCGCCCGCCGCCAGCGGCGACGCTGCCGTCGCCGCCCGCAGCCGCGTCTGGCGATCATCGACACCCAGAGCGTCAAGGATCTCAGGGTGCGCGGACCGCGCGGCTACGATGGGGCCAAGAAGGTCGTTGGGCGCAAACTCGGGCTGATGGGCAGATCGGCACGCTCCAGAATGCGAGCCATCTCGTCCAGGCCTGTCTGAACAACGACATCCTTCAGGCGCGCCTCGTGACGCGCCCGATGTCGGTCCGTCCACATCTGCTCTCACTCCGCCCAGCCACGCGGATCCCGTGTTGATCTCACAGGGACAGATAGGGACGACCAGCGGAGGCGCTCAAACAGGCTCTCAGACAAAGACGGACTGAAGAGAAGAACCGGCAAGGTCCGGCGAAGAGGCCGTGAGAGATCATTGATCCCCCTCGCTATCGCGGAAGTCAATCTCGCCCTTCTTCCAGTAACCGGACATCGTGAGCCGATGGCGTGGCATGGCGCGGTTGACCTGGAAGTGGCGGCGGACGGTGCGGACGGTCGCAGCTTCCGCCGCGAACCAGACTTCGCAGTGCTCTTCCGGCAAATCCGCCGTCATCATCGCGGCGGCGAGGTCTGTCGCAGTGCCGGCCTCCTGGCCGTTGCGGGGAAGCCAGTTGATCTCGACATCGGCGTTCGAGTGGATGATCTGGGCATCGGCATCGTCAGGAACTTCGACATACAGGTCGACGACGAGGCCGGGCGGCAGGGATTCCAGGATCGAGCCGATGGCTGGGAGCGCCGTCTCGTCGCCACCGATCAGCAGATGGGTGACTTCCGGGTCGAGCCGGAAGCCCGATCGGGGGCCGGCGATCTGCACCAGATCGCCAGGCTTCGCGGCAGCTGCCCAGGTCGAACAGGGACCGTCGCCGTGGAGCACGAAGTCGATGTCCATCTCGCACACCTCCTCGCGGAATTGCCGGATAGTATAGGCGCGGCCGCTCGGCCTTTCGCCCTGCCGCGTCGGCACGAAGAGCTTGACCCATTGCGCCGGACGGCGGACGGGAAAGTCCATCAGCGCCGTCGAGGCAAGGGTGACGCGCTGCATGTGCGGCGTGATCAGCGCCGTTTTGCGGACCTCGGCCACGCGCAGGCGGCGCTCGGGCGGGACCGGGCGTTCGGTGCCCGATGGGGGTGAGTTTTGCTGTCTCATCTGAACGGTCCTTGGCTCAGGCATGCCGCCGACGCGCGCGCAGCGTGGTGAGGGAAAGCAGGAAGGCAGCCGCCGCCATGCCCGCAGCGATGCGGAAGGCGAAGCGCATCCCCTCCGTCACCGTGTCGGGTGTCGCGGTGGCAGCATCGCCGGCCACGCTGGCGAAGAGCGCGCCCATCAGCGAAGCGCCGGTGATCAGACCGAGATTGCGGGCGAGCGCCAGCAGTCCCGAGACAAGACCGCGTTGTTCGGGCCGTGCATCGGCCATGACGGCGGTGTTGTTCGGCGTCTGGAAGAAGGCGAGACCGACGCTGACGAACAGGATCGCGACGATATAGGTGGCGACACCGCCCGTCAGCGACACCCAGGACATCACGAAGGCGCCAACCGTGAAGAGGGCCAATCCGATCACCATGGCGAGCTTGGCCCCGATGCGGTCAGCGACCGTGCCGGCCGGCACGCCCATGACCGCAGCGGCGAGCGGGCCAACGGTCATCACGAGGCCGACCATGCGGGTGTCGAGGCCGAGCGCCTTCGATAGGAAGAACGGCCCAAGAACCAGCGTCGCCATCATCACCGCATAGACGAGCACGCTCATAACCATGCTGAGGGAAAGAAGAGCGTTGCGGAACATGGAGAGCTTCAACAGCGGCGCGCGCGCCTTGACCTGCACCGCGAGGAACAGGACGAGGCCGACAAGCCCCCCCAATCCGAGTTGCAGCACCAGGGGCGAGCTGAAGCCCTGCTTGCCGGAGAAGGTCATGGCGAGGGAGTAGGCGCCGAGGGTCAGCGCCAGCAGGATCGTGCCGAGCCAGTCGAAACGTGTGGCAGGAACGGAATGCTTCGGTGCATCGACGGCGTTCGGCAGATAGCGGCCGATCAGCAGGAAGGCGAGGAGGCCGAAGGGCAGGTTCACCCAGAAAACCGCCTGCCAACCGAAGGCGGCCAGCGCCAGCGAACCGAGCGACGGCCCGAGCGCAATGCCGAAGGACACCATGGTGGAGAGCACGCCCATGGCGAAGCCGGTGCGCTCCTTGGGGAAGATCTCGCCGACGAAGGCAAAGGACAGCGCCATCACAATCGCACCGCCGAGACCTTGGCCAGCGCGGCCGGCGATGAGAAGAGGCAAATTGCTGGAGAGCGCGCAGAGCACGGAGGCCGCCATGAAGATGACGAGGCCCCAGAGATACAGCCGTTTCTTGCCGAGCTGGTCGCCGAAGCGGCCGACGCCGACGATGAGCGCGGTAACCACGAGCAGGTAGCTCACCACGACCCATTGGACCGAGCTGAACTCGACGCCAAGATCCTTCACCAGTGTCGGCAAGGCGACATTGATGATGTTGGTGCCGAGTTGGGACAGCAGAATGGCGAGCGACAGGCCTGTCAGCACCAGACCCGAACGGATCTGGCGGTGATGGGGAGGCGGTGTGTCAGGATGCGTTTGTGGTGCCGCATGCAGGCCCCCATGCGGATGGGCCGTTGCAGAATGTGCGGTTTGAGGCATGTCGGGGTCCTATCGAAGACATCCCGTCCGGGAGCGTTGAGGTTCATCCTTCGATAGCGCCGACCACATATTGCATATAGTGCAATACTAATACTATATGATTGCACAAAACGCACGAATGAGAGATCGCCCGGCAATGCCCCTGAAATCCGTGGCCAAACGTCCGATCCCGCCACTCGACATGAATCTGCTGGTGACCCTCGACGTGCTGCTTTCGGAAGGCAGCGTCGTGGGTGCGGCACAGCGGCTGAACCTGTCCGCACCGGCGATGAGCCGTCAGCTCTCGCGTATCCGGCATCTCCTCGGCGATCCGGTTCTGGTGCGTGCGGGACGCGGGCTGGTTCCGACACCACGTGCTGAAGCCCTGCGCGACCGGCTGCGCGGCCTCGTGGCGGAGGCCGAGGCGCTGGTGCGCGGTAACGATGAACTCGATCTTGCCCGGCTGGAGCGGACCTTCGTCATCCGCGCCAATGACGGCTTCGTCGGTACGTTCGGCGCGGCTCTGGCGTCGTTGGCTGCGCAACACGCCCCGCAGGTTCAGCTGCGATTCGCCCACCAGGACAACGAGGATGTCGAAGCGTTGCGCGAGGGGCAGATCGATGTCGATGTCGGTGTCATTGGTACCATGGGGCCGGAAATCCGCTTGCAGGCATTGTTCCACGACCGGTTCATCGGCGTGGTGCGCTCTGGTCATCCATTGGCGGAATCGGTGACTCCGGAGAGCTTCGCGTCCTTCCCGCATGTCTCGGTCTCGCGGCGTGGGCGCTTCACAGGACCGATCGACGAGGCGCTGGCGGCACACGGCCTCGCGCGCGGGGTTACGATCGCTGTCGCCAATTTCGCCGATGCGCTGGCAATTGTGCGAGCCTCCGATCATGTGGTTGCGGTGCCAGATCGTCTCACCGAACCGGCAAGAGCCGGACTTCACGGTTTCGAATTACCGGTGAAAACCGACGCGCTCGCCATATCGCTCGCGTGGCATCCGCGCTTCGACGCCGACCCTGCCCATTGGTGGCTGCGCGGCATGGTGCGCGAGGCTTGCGCCCGCGCAGTCAAACGATAGCTCGGTGTCCCCTCCCCTCGAGATTCACGGCTCTGCCCGATCATGCCGATCAAAGCGCTCACCGACCGCAAGCCGCTCTCGGCCGATTTCAACGAGGCCATCGATGCCTTCATTGATGCGGTCTCGGCGCGCTCCAGGCCGGCGAATTTCCCCTCGATCTCGCCCGGGCCTCCCTCGCCCAGCCGGTGGCGATGATGATGCGAGCGGCGCGCAGGCGGTGGCCGACGACGGCGAACGGATCCTGTCGCAGACGCCCACGATCGACTGGACGCCGGGCGGCGAGTTGGATCAGTGTGCCGCCTGGCGCGGCGCCTCCGGCGATCCGCGAGGTGCAAGGCAGCACTGTCCGAAAGGGCTTCCCGTCATGAAACTGGTGTCCTTGGCGACGTGCCTGCTGATCGCGACCACAGGCACCGCCCTCACCCAGACGACGTCGGCCGAGCGTCCGGTGCTCGACTGCGCGGACTTCTCGAAACGGACCGACGAGGCGGCCCTGGTGAAGCGCTTCGGCAAGGAGAACGTCGTGCGCGGCACCCTCGACGGCGCCGAGGGCGAGACCATGCCGGGCACGATCGTCTACCCGAAGGATCCGGCCCGCCGCCTCGAGATCAGCTGGTGGGATCCGGGCAAGCGCCGCGGCCTGTCCGGCATCACGGTCAAGGACCGGTCGGCCTGGCTGGTCCGCACACCCGGCACGGCCCGGTCGACGCTCGGGCTGAAGGCAAGCCTCGAGGAAGTCGAGGAGGCCAACGAGAAGCCGTTTCAGCTCAACGGGTTCGAGTGGGATTACGGCGGCTACGGCATGAGCTGGAAAGGCGGCAGGCTCGACCGCATGGCGGGGCAATGCAACCTATCCGTGCGCTTCAATCCCGATCCCAAGGTCACCGGCAAGGCCCTCGGCAAGGTCTCCGGTGACAAGGAGTTCGCCTCCTCGGACCCGGCCATGAGGGCCGTGAAGCCCTCTGTGTCGTCGATCAGCCTGGGATGGCCCGAGAAGTAAGGCCAACGGTGGTTGGAAACGACCTTTGGTGCCGTTCGCGAATTTCCGCTAAACTTTTGACTTAGTATCGAAAATTTGAGATGATTCAGCGGCCCGATGCGTCAGCATCTTGGGCCGATGGCATAAGACCACCCGTCGGAGGTCGCTCGGGACGGGGCTGTCCGCGTCAGGATCGACGGCAGGTCCCGGACGATCGAAGAGCGGCTCGGACCCGGAGCCGCTCCGCGCCACTGGGCCTCTCGCCCGATGGCGGCGATGACCGCACGAACCGCCGGGATTGTGCGGCGGCGACGTCAGAACTCCGCCACCTTGCCCCAGGCCGAGGTCCCGAACCGGTCCGGATGGTAGGGCTTGGGATCGACGATCGGCGCGGCACCGGAGACGATGTCGGCGATGAGGTGGCCGGCGCCCGGCCCGATGCCGAAGCCGTGGCCCGAAAAGCCCGCCGCCAGGACGAGGCCGGGGACGCCCGTCACCTCGCCGATCCCCGGGACGCCGTCCGGGGTCGAATCGACGTAGCCGGCCCAGGAGGCGCTGATCGTGGTCTCGCGCAGGGCCGGCAGCATCTCGACGGCACGCCGCCGCGTCTCGGCGATGAGCGCCGAATCCGGGCGCGGATCGAGGATTCGCACCCGCTCCATCGGGGTCGGCCGGTCGAGGCGCCAGCGTTTCACGGTCTCGTGGCCGCTGCGCCAGCCCTCGGTGCCGCCGGGCGCCAGGGAGCGCCAGCGCCGGGCGAACATCGGCACGAATTCCCGCGCGAACAGGATCTGCTGCGGGGTGGGATCGACGCGGGCCCGGCCGCTGATCGCCAGGTTGTAGCCGCCGCTCTCGCCGCGGCGGGTCAGCGAGATGCCGGCGGTGTACAGCGCGTCCGGCAGGCCCGAGACGTTGGGACCGACCGCCATGATCGACTGGCGCACCGCCGCTTGCGGGAAGCGGATGCCGAGCTGGCGGAGGAACGAGGAGGCCCAGGCGCCGCCGGCCATCACCACCGTGCGGGTGCGGATGGTGCCCTTCTCGGTCACCACGCCGCTCACCCGCCCGCCCTCGCGTTCGAGGCCGCGGGCGGCGCAGAACTGGTGCACGCTGCCGCCGAACCGCATCACGCCGCGCGCCGCGATCGGCACCGCCCGGGCGGTGTCGGCGATGCCGTCGGTCGGCGAGAACACCCCGCCTTTCCAGTTCCGCCCGGTGGCCCGGCCGTGCTCGCGCGCCTCGGCGGCGCCGAGCACATGGGTGAGGACGCCCTCGCCGGCCGCGAAATCGCGCCACGCCGCCCAGCGGGCGATCTCGGCCTCGTCGTTGCTGAGATAGAGCAGGCCGCAGCGGCGGAAGCCGACATCCTCGCCGATCTCGGCCTTGAGACGGTCCCACAGGTCGAGGCTCTTCGTCGCCATCGGCAGTTCGCGGGCATCGCGGTTCTGCTGCCGGCACCAGCCCCAGTTGCGGCTCGACTGCTCGGCGCCGATCCGGCCCTTCTCGACCAGCGCGACGCCGATGCCCCGACGCGCGAGATAATAGGCCGTGAAGGTGCCGACCACGCCGCCGCCGATCACCACGACGTCGGCGGAGTCCGGCAGATCCGGCGTCGTGTCGATGGTGAGGAGAGGTGCTGGCATCCGCGGGCTTCCTTTTACCGAGGCCGCCTCAGCAAAGTGGCATGATCCAACTCTGCCTGGCCTCTTGCTTCTGCGTCATCGTCGCCGCCGACGGGTGAGCACGTCGGCGGCGACGATGACGC
>NZ_LABX01000381.1 GCF_001043915.1 Methylobacterium aquaticum
GCTGCGCCCCGCCCCTGGTTAAAGGTCCCACGCGGGCCGCAGCCGATTCGCCCGCCCGGGAGGCAGCGCATGAGCGACGATCTCGTCTTCTACACCCATCCGATGTCCCGCGGCCGCATCGTCCGCTGGATGCTGGAGGAGGTCGGGGCGACGTACCGGACCGAGATTATCGGCTACGGCTCGGCGATGAAGGAGCCGGCCTACCGGGCGATCAATCCGCTGGCCAAGGTGCCCGCCCTGGTGCATCGCGGCGTCACCGTCACCGAGACGGCGGCGATCTGCGCCTACCTGGCCGATGCCTTCCCGCAGGCCGGCCTCGCCCCGGCCCCCGATGACCCGGAGCGTGGCGCCTATTACCGCTGGCTGTTCTTCGCCGCCGGGCCGGTCGAGGCGGCGGTGACCGACAAGGCGCTCGGTCTCCAGGTGCCGGAGGAGCGGCGCCGCATGGTCGGGTATGGCAGCCTGGCGGAGGTCCTCGATGCCCTGGAGGGCGCCGTCTCCGGCCGCGAGTACCTCGCCGGTGGGCGCTTCTCGGCCGCGGACCTCTATGTCGGCTCGCACCTGATGTGGGGCATGCAGTTCGGTGGGATCGAGCGGCGCCCGGCCTACGAAGCCTATGTGGCCCGCCTCGCCGACCGCCCGGCGGCCCTTCGCGCCCGCGAGATCGACGATAAGCTGGTCGCGGAGGCGCCCCAGGGCTGAAGCGAGCCGTCCGCCAGGGAACGTCCGGCCTCCCGCCGCGTTCGCACCGCGACACGGCGGACTTCTTCCGCGACCGACCCCGACGGAGATCCCATGGCCAACGACCTGATGCACGACGTGTTCGGCGGCGAGCGCAACCTGACGACCAAGGAGCGGGCCATCTCGGTCGTGCTCGGCCTTGGCCTCGCCGCAGCGGCGGCGCAACCGCGGCCGAACAAGTTTCTGAGCCTCGCGGCCTTGGTGGCCGGCTCGCTCCTGGCGATCCGCGGCGCCACCGGCCATTGCGCCGCCAAGTCGCTGATGAATGGCTCCCACGAGCCGGCGCGGATCTGACGGCCCCCGCCGGGGCGCCCATCGGCGCGCCCCGTTCCTGGTCACGCCGGGGCGCCGATGGGCGCCCCGTTTTTCTTGGGATACACTTTCCTTGCGGCACGCTTTGCGCAACGACAAGGCCCGCGCCGGGATGCCGGCGCGGGCCTTGTCTTCGTCGCGATGGGGGAGAGGCCGGTGGAGGTCCGTCGGCCTCTGGAACTCGCCGTCAGAGCACCGTGCTGCGGCGGCGGCTCTGGATGAAGCCGAAAATCGCCAGAACGATCACGGCGCCGACGACCGAGGCGATCAGGCCCGCGCCCTCGTTCGGCGGGTACCAGCCGGTGATCTGGCCCAGGAAGGTCGCCACGAAGGCGCCGACGATGCCGAGCAGGGTGGTCATGATGAAGCCGCTCGGCTCGTTGGTCGAGCCGGGCATGATGAACTTGGCGATGACACCGGCGACGAAGCCGATGATGATGGTCCACAGGATCGCAAGCATTGGGGGTCTGCCCTTCGGCTCCGCTTCGATGCAGGACAAACGCACGAGGTCCGGCCGGGGTTGCGCCGAAGGTGGCGCTTTGGCAGCCGGGGCGCGGCGCGGGCTCTTTACGCGGCGCTCGTTTCGGCGGCACAAGGCGCCGGAGCGCCATTCCGAGCCTCCGTTCCAGAGCCCCGAGGAGTTCCCGATGACCATCACGCGTTTCGAGACCGGCACCCGGATGAGCCAGGCGGTGGTGCACAACGGCACCGTCTACCTGGCCGGCCAGGTCTCCGACGCCGAGGGTGTCGAGGCGCAGACCAAGGACATCCTGGGCCAGATCGATGCGTTGCTGGCGACCGTCGGCAGCGACAAGTCCCGGTTGCTCTCGGCCACGATCTACCTGGCCGACATGTCGACCTTCGCCGAGATGAACCGGGCCTGGGACGGCTGGGTCGCCGCCGGCCACGCCCCGGCCCGTGCCACCGTCGAGGCCAAGCTTGCCGGCCCGCAATACCGGGTCGAGATCTCGGTCGTCGCCGCGACCGGAGCCTGAGCATGAACCCGCTCCGGCGCTGTGTCCTGGGGGCCGCGGCCTGCCTCCTGGCCCTCGCGGCGATGCCGTCCGTCCCCGCGGCGGCGGCGCCGGAGCGGGTCGTCAACATCTACAACTGGTCGGATTATATCGACCCCAAGATGCTCGACGCCTTCACGCGCGAGACGGGCATCAAGGTCGTCTACGACACCTACGACACCAACGAGATCCTCGAGACCAAGCTGCTCGCCGGCCGCTCGGGCTACGACATCGTGGTGCCGACGGGCCCCTTCCTCCAGCGGCTGATCAAGGCCGGCGCGTTCCAGCCCCTCGACAAGGCCAAGCTGCCGAACCTCATCCATGCTTGGCCCGAGGTGACGGCGCGGCTCGCGGCTTACGACCCCGGCAACGTCTACGCCGTCGACTACATGTGGGGCACCACCGGCATCGGGGTGAACACCGCCCTCGTGCGCGAGCGCCTCGGCCCCAACCAGCCGCTCAACACCTGGGACATCGTCCTGCGCCCGGAGCTGATCGCCAAGCTCAAGGATTGTGGCGTCACGATGCTGGATTCGCCCGACGACATCATCCCGAGCGTGCTCCAGGCGCTCGGCCTGAAGCCCGAGTCGCGCCGCGTCGAGGATCTCGACAAGGCGGGCGAGGCGCTGGTCCGCATCCGCGGCGCGGTGCAGAAGTTCCACTCCTCCGAATACATCAACCAGCTCGCCAATGGCGACGTCTGCCTCTCGGTCGGCTATTCGGGCGACGTGCTCCAGGCCCGCCGGCGCGCCCGCGAGGCCAAGAACGACGTCGACATCGCCTATCACATCCCGCAGCAGGGCGCCCTGATGTGGTTCGACGCCTTCGCGATCCCCAAGGACGCCGCCCATCCGGAGGAGGCCCACGCCTTCATCGACTTCATGATGCGGCCCGAAGTGGCGGCGGCCAACACCAACTTCGTTTCCTACGCGAGCGGCAACCTGGCGGCGAAGGCCCTGGTGCGCCCCGAGATCCTGTCCGATCCCGGCATCTACCCGGACGAGGCCACCTTCCGCCGGTTGTTCACCAACACCGCCTATGACGACCGTACCCAGCGGGTGGTGACCCGGCTCTGGACCCGCGTGCGGACCGGCCGGTGAGGCCGCCTCGTCCCGGCCTTGCGGGGGCAGGCCAGCGCATCGTCCGCTGAAGCGTCGCCCGACGCCCTGGACACCGGTTCGTCGCAGACGAGGCGGCACGGTCAAAGACCGGGAACAGCGCCCGATGGCGCCGTGTTCGGGGTCGGGGGCCGCTCTCGGCCAAACGGCCGCTACTGCCGGCGCGGCCGGCATGCTACCGAGACAGAATGGGTGATCCGTGCGAACCCGTCCTGATGATGCTCCGCAGCGCCGGTGAGGCGGTGCCGGCTCTCGCCGGCCGGCTCGCCGCCAAGGGCTATGGCATCGTCGATGCCGTGGGGACGGAGCTGGATCCGGTGCCGTCCGCGATCGGCGGCCATCGGGTGATCGATCTCGCCCTGGTGAGCGCGGGCCTCTGCGCCTCGCCGGACCTGCCCGCGGTCGCCGCCCGGCTGCGCGTGGCCCGGCCTCGTCTGCCCCTGGTCTGCCTGCCCGAGGCGACGCCCGTCCCTGGCCTTCACGTCCTGTCCCGGGACCTGAGCCTCTCGGCGATCTGTGAGCGGCTGGATGCACTGGTGCTGGCGGCGGCGCAGGGCCGTGCCGAGGCGGAGAGGCTGCGGGGCATGGCCGCCGATCTCACCGTGCAGGTGCGGCAGGCCCGGCTCGGGCTCGCCGAGGCGGTGGCCGAAGCCCGGCGCCTCGTGGCCGAGGCCCGGCCTCTCTCCGGGACCGGCGGGCCGGACGGCCGCCCGTCCTGAGGACGGCCCGCCCCCTCGGGGAGCGGGCCGGGCATCGGTCAGTCCTTCAGGTCGTCCGGCACCTTGCCGCCGTTCTCTTCCAGCTTCTGGAGGACCTGCTTGTGCAGCCACACGTTCATGGTGGCCGAGTCGTCGGTGTCGCCGCTGTAATGCAGCTCCTTGGCGAGTTCCTTGCGGGCCGACAGGCTGCTGTCGAGGTGGAGCAGCTTCATCAGGTCGACGATCGAGGTGCGCCAGTTGAGCGTCTGGCCGGCCTTGGCGGCGAGGTCGTTGAGCACCGCCTCGACATCGACCTTGCCGTCGACCTTCGGCACGTCGCCGCCGGAGGCGGCGTCCGCGCTGGGGGTGGTGGCGGTCTCGCCGGGCGTCTGGGCCTGCGCCTCGCCGCCGCCGAAGGGGTGCAGGATCTTGCTGACGATCGTCCCGAGCAGGCTCATCGTGTCATCCTCCGTGAGGAGCTTGGATGTGACGGCCGCCGACGATGCGGCCGTGGCCTGATATAGGGCGCCTTGGCCCTGCGGCATCGCCGGCACGGCAAGGAAGGGCCCCGGGCGGTCTTATTCCGGGATGCGGGCATCGCGGTGCTTCACCGGCCCGCAGGATCGGGTATGGACTGCCGTCGGGCGACGCGACCCGCGCCGATGGCGCTTTGAGGACCGTGGAACAGGCATGACAGGGGATCCGATCCGCCGTGCGCTCGACGACGTCTGGTACTGCGTCGGCGAGAGCCGCAGCCTGCGGCCCGGGGCGATGCGGTCCGTGAGCCTCGGCGAGGAGGCCGTGGTGATCGGGCGCGAGGCTTCGGGCGCCCTGTTCGCGCTGCGCGATCGCTGCCCGCATCGCGGCATGGCGCTGTCGGCCGGCCGCCTCGTCGACGGCCACCTCGTCTGCCCGTTCCACGGCTGGCAATTCCGGCCCGACGGCGTCTGCGCGGCAATTCCGGCGCTCGCCCGGCGGGACGACGCCAACTTCGCCTCGGTCCGCCTCGCCCGCTTCGCGGTGGCCGAAAAGTCCGGCCTGATCTGGGTCCATGCCAGCGCCAACCCGGCGAGCGCGGATCCGGAGGCGGCACCGCCGATCCCGGAGGTCGAGTTCGATTATTGCGGCCAACTGGTCGAGATCCTGGAGGTCGAGGCTTCGTTCGACCTCGTGGCGCTGAGCTTCGTCGATCCGGCCCACGTCGCCTACGTGCACGATTCGTGGTGGTGGCGCCCCTCGAAGACCATGAAGGAGAAGGTGAAGCAGTTCGCGCCGTCGCCTTTCGGTTTCACCATGACGAGTCACACGGCGAAGACCGCCTCCTTCGCCTACCGCCTGCTCGGCTCGATCCCGGAGGTCGAGATCGAGTTCCGGCTGCCGGGGGTGCGGCTGGAGCGGATCACCGCCGGCGAGAAGCGCCTGGCCAACTACACCTTCGCGTCGCCGCTGCCGAACGGACGCACCGCGCTCATCAACGCGATGTACTGGAACATCTCAGGCCTCACTTTGCTCAAGCCCATCGCCCGGCCTCTGATGCGCCAGTTCCTCGGCCAGGACCGGGACGTGCTCCAGATTGCCCAGCGCGGCCTCGACCGGAAGCCCGCGATGGTGCTGATGGGCGAGAGCGACGTGCAGTCACAATGGTATTTCAGTCTCAAGCGCGAGTTCCTGCGCGCCCGGGAGGCCGGCACCGCCTTCGTCAACCCGCTCGAGCCGCGCGAGCTGCGCTGGCGCAGCTGACCGGCGCTGGGAATTCTCTCCTGGATTGACGATCTCGGCGCAGAATTCTTTTCGGTCGGAGAACGGACGGTCTCGTAACCCCCGCCGGTTGACCTGTTCGGGTCGAATGGCTGCCCCGGAGTTCCGGATGTCCGAGGACATCGTCCGCATCGCCTACAAGAGCAAGGCCGCGCATCCGGCGGAGATGATACCAACGGTCGTTGGAAACGACCTTTGGTGCCGTTCTCGAATTTTCGCCAAGCCCAAAGTCCCGGACATCTGGGCTTGATATCGAAAATGCGAGATGGGCCAACGGCCCCGTCGATCTCGGGCCTGCCCGAGATCGAGTCGATGCGTCAGCATCGTGGGCCTTGGTATGATGCTGGGGACGGGCCACCTCGCGACCTTGCTGGCGACGGCCCGTCTGCGCAACCGGACCGCCGCGGTCACCGGCGGGCTGGTCTATACCGGTCTCGGCTTCTTCCAGGTGTTGGAGGGGACGCGGGCCGGGGTGCAGTCGATCTTCGACGCGATCCTGGTCGACCGGCGCCACCACACCCTGGCGGTGATCGCGATGGACGTGGCGGTCGAGCGCCGCTTTCACGGCTGGAGCATGGGCTTCCTCGCCACCACCCGCGAACTCGACGACCGGCTGAACCGGACCGGCCTCGGCGCGGCCGGCTGCCCCGAAGCCCTGGATCATGCGATTTCCGACTGATCGCTTTCGCTCAGGCGTGTGGAGCCGACGGTTCCACCGCGCGAGCTGGCGATCCGACGTCCGGACCGAATCGTCCGGACGTCGGATCGGGTCCTGCGCCGGACCCTGCTCGTCCTCGTCGACAGCCCGATCAGCATGCCGTGGCTCGGCGCGCGCGGGGCCGTGGAGGATGGGCTCGGCATGGCCCTCGCGGGGCGGTTCTGACCGGGCGATCAGCACTCCGCGGCCAGCAGCCCCACCGCCACCGCCGGTCCGCAGGTCGACGCGAAGACGATAGCCTCCGGGGCCAGGCGCGGCGCGATCAGGTCCGGCAGCTCGTCGACCGGGCGCCCGAGGCGCGCGGCGAGCCGCGCCGCCACGAACCGGCCGGCGCCGCAGATCACCAGGCGCGCCTCCCGGTCTCCGTCGCCGCGGGACAGGATCAGGCCGGCGGCATCGTGCAGCAGGCGCAGCTGCGCCTCGGCGAAGAAGCCGGCGAGCCGCGCCCAGTCGTCGCCCGAGCCCTCGTGCCGGTCGCGGCCGATCATCCGGGCCAGACGGATCTCGGTCTCGCGGATCGACTTGCCCTTGAGGTCGGCGGTGTCCTGCTGGTCCTCCGCCTCGGGCAGTTGCCCGAGCAGGCGGTAGGCATCGGCCGTGGTGGCGAAGCACTCGGCCATCAGCGCCGTGTACCGGCCGCGGAACGGTGCGGTCCTGGACAGGGCGAGGAGCGGCGTGCGGACCACCCCGGTATAGACGAGTTCCCCGGTTTCGAGCCGCTCGGCGTCGCTGTAGCCAATCGCCCGGGGCTGCCCGTCCCGGATCGGGATCAGGTCGGCGGTGGTCGAGCCGATATCGACCAGGAGCGCGTCCGGCCGCAGGGTGCCGACCAGGGCCGCGGTGGCGTGCCAGTTGGCGCTGGCGACGTCCGTGGCGTAGGACGCGGCCGCTTCCGGCGCGACGAGGCCCGTCCGTCCGGCATAGATCGCCACCTCGCCGTGCAAGGTCGCCGCGGCCCAGCCGGCGAGCTGCGCCACGCCGTCGGCGCGGTCGGTGAAGCAGTCGGTCAGCTCGCCCGTCATCGTGACGGCGTGGCGGGCCGGTTCGCGGGCCCAGTCCGGCAGGGCCGCGAAGGTGGCGTCGAGGGCCGGCAGGCCGTTCCAGAGCGGGCACGGCGCCTGGACCACCGCCTGGACGCGGCCCTCCTCGACCAGCGCCGCCTTGACATGGACCCCGCCGAGGTCCCAGCCGATCACACGACGGAGGGAGGCGGAGGGATGGAGATGGGTCACGGTCGGGTCTCGCACGGCACAGGTCGGGGTGGGGTGGCATGAGCGGGCTTGCCTCTGCAACCCGGACCGAGGTGGTGCCGGTCCTCGATCTGCGCGGTGGCGTCGTGGTGCGGGCGCGGGCCGGCGACCGCGCCCGCTACGCGCCGATCGTGACGCCGCTCAGCCCGGGCCCCGCCCCCGCCGACGTGGCGCGCGGCCTCCTCTCGGCCTGGCCGGCGCGCCGGCTCTACGTCGCCGATCTCGACGCGATCATGGACGGGACGCCGCCCGATCTCGGCGCCCTGCGGGCGATCCTGGGCGCCTGCCCGGGGGTGGAGCTGTGGGTCGATGCCGGATTCGCCACCGAGGACGGTGTCGCGGCCTTCCTGGCGGCCGGCCTGGGGCGGCCGGTGCTGGGCAGCGAGAGCCAGGCGGATGCGGCCCTGGTGCGCCGGATCGGCGCCCGCGCGGTGCTCTCCCTCGACAGCCGCGACGGCGCGCCCATGGGCGCG
>NZ_LABX01000382.1 GCF_001043915.1 Methylobacterium aquaticum
CGTAGGCGCCGCCGAACGCCTTGCGGGTGATGACGGTGACGAGCGGCACCGTCGCCTGGCTGAAGGCGAAGAGCAGCTTGGCGCCGTGCTTGATGAGGCCGCCATATTCCTGCGCGGTGCCGGGCAGGAAGCCCGGCACGTCGACGAACGTGACGATCGGGATCGAGAAGGCGTCGCAGAAGCGCACGAAGCGGGCGGCCTTGCGCGAGGCATCCGCATCGAGCACGCCGGCCAGCACCATCGGCTGGTTGGCGACGAACCCGACCGTGCGGCCCTCGATCCGCCCGAAGCCCGTGATGATGTTGCGGGCATACGCCGCCTGGATCTCGAAGACATCACCCTCGTCGACCACCCGCCGGATCAGCTCGCCCATGTCGTAGGGCTTGTTCGGGTTGTCGGGGATCAGGGTGTCGAGGCTGCGGTCGAGGCGTGAGGGATCGTCGAAGCTCTCGATCTCCGGCACGCCGGCCTGGTTGTTGGCCGGCAGGAAGTCCATCAGGCGCCGGATCTGGAGCAGCGCCTCGACGTCGTTCTCGTAGGCGCCGTCGGCGATCGAGGATTTCGAGGTATGGACCTTGGCGCCGCCCAGCTCCTCGGCGGTGACCACCTCGTTGGTCACGGTCTTCACCACGTCGGGCCCGGTCACGAACATGTAGCTCGTGTCGCGCACCATGAAGATGAAGTCGGTCATCGCCGGCGAGTAGACGTCGCCGCCGGCGCAGGGTCCCATGATGACCGAGATCTGCGGGATCACGCCGGACGCCGTGACGTTGCGCTTGAACACCTCGCCGTAGCCGCCGAGCGCTGCCACGCCCTCCTGGATGCGGGCGCCGCCGGCATCGAACAGGCCGATGATCGGGGCGCGCATCTTGAGCGCCATGTCCTGGACCTTGATGATCTTCTGGGCGTGCGCCTCGGAGAGCGAGCCGCCGAAGACCGTGAAGTCCTTGGAGAACACGAAGACGGTGCGGCCGTTGATGGTGCCCCAGCCGGTGATGACGCCGTCGCCCGGGATCTTCTGCTTTTCCATCCCGAAATCGTTCGAGCGGTGCTGCACGAACATGTCGAATTCCTCGAACGACCCGGAATCGAGGAGAAGCTCGATGCGCTCGCGCGCCGTGAGCTTGCCGCGCTTGTGCTGG
>NZ_LABX01000383.1 GCF_001043915.1 Methylobacterium aquaticum
TGCGGGCGGCTTCCTCGGCCCCGCGCGCCCGGGGCTCGGGCATCTCGATCCTGGGCGCCGCCCGCGCCTCGGCGCGGCGGGGCCGCCCCTCCCCCCCCCCGACCCCTGCCCCCGCCCCCCGCCCCCGCCCCGCGGGCCCGGCGGGCCCCCCCCGCCGGGGGGCGCCCCCCCCCGCGCGGGGGACCCCCCCCCCGCGCGCCGCGGCCGCCCGGGGCCCGCCGGCTCCGCTTCGACGTCTACGGCGCCGGCGCCTTCCTCGCCGACGGCCACCCCATCACCGCCGCAGCCGCCGCTTGGTTCGAGCCCGACGGTTCCGCTTGGTGTCTCCTGGAGGATTGACGATGCGTTCCTTGACCCTCGCCCTCGCCGCCGTCTTGGCCGCCGCCGTCCCGGCCGAGGCTGCCCGGCTTGCTCGGTCGCCGCCGCCGCCCTTCCCGCAGGCGGGCGACCGCTGGTACCTCAGCGTGCGGTCACCCGCCGAGCCCGGCCGGGAGCGGTTCGCCCGGGTCTACGCCGATCCCGTCGAGGGCACGGACCGCTGGGCGCTCATGGTCACCTGCGGAACGGCTAGCACGACGACCGGTAAGGAGGTCATCGTGCTGCAGGCGACCGGCGAGGCCGGGCGCGACAGGTGGGGCAACCTGGGTTGGACATGGACGCCCGTAGGCGGGGGCGAGACCGGCGGGGGTGTGTTCCTGCGCGAGCGAGACTTGGAGCCCGACGTCCACATGGCGGCCCCCTGCCCATCGGGCCGGGGCGACCTGAGCTCTGGTGACTAGCGACCCGGAAGCCTACCCTGTCGCAGCCCCCGGAGACCGCCATGCGCCTCGCCGCCGACGACCAGACCGTAGACGAACCCGAGCTCTCGGACGCGGAGTGGACCGCCCGCGAGGCGGCCCGCCGCGTCGCCGGCTTCGGCGAGATCCTGGCGCGGCAGCGTCTCGCTCGGCGCATGCCCGTGGCCCGGCTCGCCGCGGTGACCGGCGTGCCCGTCCGCGTCATCCGCGACCTGGAGGCCGGCGCGCCGACGGACGTCGGGCACGCCATCCTGCTCGCGGAGGCGCTCGGTCTCGACCTGCTGACGGCCCTGCGCCGAGCCGCCGCGGCCACGCTGGCGCCGATTGAGCTCGAAAACGACGAGGCGCTGCCGGCGCCGGGGGACTGAGGGGGTGGATCGGACGCTCGCAGTGGCGCTGGTGCTGTGCGCGGCCGGACTGGCCGTCGCCGGCGTCGCCGCGACACGCCCGGCGCCATCCGCCGCTCCGGTTCTGGCGGCGGCAAAGGAAAAGCCCGGTCCCCTCGCGGAGGCCGGGCCCAAAAGGTAGCGAAATCGGTTTCGCTACGCATTCCCTGCAGCGGGTCAGATGTCGAGGCGGCCCTGCCTTTGCGCCTGCGCGGCCTGGAGGGCGAGCACCCGACCGGGGCCGACGTGCCAGCGTTGCTGAAGCCAGAACAGCCCCCCCTCGTCACCATGGCTTGGTTCCGGAGCTTGCCGACGGCGTCCGGCCCGGCCCGCAGCTTCATGTAGCCGTCCCGGCGCATGGCGGCCGACGGCTGCAGGTCACCGTTCTCGCGGAAAACGTAGCCCTTGTCCTGGAGCCAGTCGATGAAGACTTGGCTCGGGGCATCGCAGGCCCGGGCGGCGGTGGGCAGGTTGCAGAGCCCGTCGTCAGAGAGGAAGGCATGGAAGGCGTCAACCTTCGGCTTGACCTCCTCGATGACCGCCTCGGCGAAGGCCGCGCGCTTCTCGGTGACGACGAGCACCTGGCGGGTCTCGGCGACCTCGGCCTTGGCCGCGATGAGCTGCTCCGAGTAGCCCAGCAGGAGCGTTCTGAGGCTGGCGGGGTCGTTGAGGTCGACGGCCGGGGCCTGCCGGCGCCGGAGCTCCTCCTCCATCAGGTTGAAGGCCGCGATGTAGTCGAGCTTCCAGGCCATGGCCTTGGAGCCGGTGAAACCCATCGCGAGAAGGGCGAAGCCGTCGCGGTCGACGAGGAAGAACCGCTCGTCCCGGGCTCCGCCATTGGGCATCGGGGTGGGCCCGGACGTCGACGCAAAATTGCGTTCACATGCCGGGGCGGTGGTGAGGAGCAGGTCGATGGACCTGAGCACGTCCCCGTGGCGCTTGCCGAAGCGGGCGGCGACGTCGCGGCTGTCGACGACGGGCTTGCCATCGACCAGGGTGACGACCGGTAGGGCGGTCGTGGTAGAAATGGAAACGGCCTGATTCACGGTGCACTCCGTGGTCGGGTTCAGGCCCCGCGGAGCGTTGGACGCGCTCCCGGGGCCGCCTCGCCGGCGGCGGGGTGCCCCCCATCATACCGATTCGCACGCATGGCACCTGGCCGCGTGGGGAGCCGGTTGAGGTGGACGCCCTTTCAGGCCTCCCGGGACGCCCCGTAGGCCTGCCCGGCATCCTGCCCGAGCTCGGGGAACAGGGCCGCGACCGCGAGAAGCGCGAATGTCGCCAGGTAGGCCACGCCCGCCTCATCTGCCGGATTTCCGGCAAAGACGCCCCGAGCAGCCCGCAGCGCGTCCTTCGCGAACAGCTTGGCCTCCTCGACCGGCGTCAGGGCCCGGCGGCAGGGATCAGCCTCGGCTACGGTCGGCCTCCGCGGCGTCGAGGGCTCGCACCGCCCGTTCGAGGGTTGCCTGCATGGCGTTGGGGAGGTCTCGCTCGGCCGGAAGCTCCAGGAACCAGCGCCTCGACCTGACGAGCTCCCGGGCCGCGTCGACGACGGCGCGCGCAGCCGGGGTGACGACGTCCTGGACGTAGGCCCTCACGCCGCCCTCGGGGGCCAGCGGGGCGGGTCGGACAGACAGGCGCCGATGGCGACGCCTATCAGGAAGGCGACGGTGACGCTCAAGGGTGCCTCCGGCGGTGGCGGGCGGCCTCCCGGGCGGCCTCCCGGGCGGCCTCGGCGACGTCGCCCCGGGCGGGGGCCGCGGCGACGGGCTCGCCCCGGAGCACGCGATGGACGTCCGACCTGACGAGGGGCTCCGGTGCGGCCGCGAGGCAGTAGAGGGCGACCAGGGCGACCGGCGTCATTGGCCGGGCCTCGCGATGGACCGGACGGCGCCCAGCTTGCCCTGGCAGTCGCCGTGCGCCGCCCGCAGGTCGGTGACGTGGACGGCGACGTCGCGCTGGGTGCCGCCGCGGCACCAGGCGGGCGCGCCTTGGCAACCACGACGCCCAGCGCCCGCTCCGCGTACCGGCGGACGGCGTGGTCGGTGGTACGGGCGCGGACGCCGTCGGGATTACCGCGCTGGGCGGTGGTGGCGGTCGCAGGGGGGGGGGGCCCG
>NZ_LABX01000384.1 GCF_001043915.1 Methylobacterium aquaticum
TTGGCGAGCTTTCTGCGGGCCTTGAGGCTGTGGCGATCGTGTGGTGCGCGCACGAGGTTGATGGCCATGTGGCGCACGACTGCCATGTTCTGCGGGCCTGATCCGGTCCGCAGCCGCACGAGGTCGTCGTGGAAGACGACGTCGAGCACCCAGTGCAGGCGGTTCTCGATCTGCCAGTGCGCCCGCACGGCGGCGGCGAAGGTCTTGGCGTCGAGCCTCGCTGAAGAGAGATAGTAGCGGCGCTCGTGTTCGATCCGGCCGGCGCGTTTGACCTGCGTCTCGATCATGCCGATCATCGCCAGATGAGGCATGTGCGGCGCATCGGGGTAGCGGCGATCCGAGGTCAGCCAGCTGACGTCGTGGCACACGCTGGCCCGGCGGCGTTCAAGGCGACCATGATCGTTGTCGAGGGTCTCGTGTGTCTCCACGATCAGGTCGCCGGGATCGGCGAAGACGCGCACGACGTCGTCGTGGGTGGCGGGGCGGTTGGCCTTGAGCGCCAGCAGATAGTCGCCGCCTCGGGCCACGATGGTCTCGGCGATGGCGGTCTGGGTGCCCATCGCGTCGATGGTGACGAGGGCGCCCCGGAGTTCGAGCCGGTCCAGAAGGCACGGGATGGCGGTGATCTCGTTGCTTTTGTCGGCCACCGCCTCCTGGCCGAGGTGGTTCTTTTAAACATCTGAA
>NZ_LABX01000385.1 GCF_001043915.1 Methylobacterium aquaticum
TCGCCCGCCCCCGCCAAGCCGGCAGCGCCGGAGGACGACGCCTTCCGCGACGAGGTCGCGCGCCTCACCCGGCGCACCAGCCTCCTGACGATCGAGGCCGAGTCAGTGGGCCGGGAGGAGGGCGCCGCCGCGAAGGCCGAGGCGGCGTTCCGCCTGCTGGAGGCGGCCAAGAAAGCCGACCTCGCGGTGACGCCGGCGCTCCGCGCGGAGGTCGACCGGGTGGCGGAGGCTTATGGCGCCGCGACCGTCCAGGTCGAGAGGGCGGAGGCGGCGCAGCGCGCCGCCCAATCCGCCTCGCGGGAACTCGGCTCGGCGCTCTCGGACAGCTTCAAGGGCGCGATCCTGCATGGCGAGCGCCTGACCACCGTCGTTGCGCGGCTCGCCACCACGCTGGCGAGCCGGGGCCTCGACCGGGCCTTCGACGGCCTGTTCGGCCGCGGCAGCGCCGGCGCCGACCTGCTCGGCAGCGCCCTCGGCTCGCTCGGCCTGACCCAGAACCCGACCGGCCGCGCCGCCGGCGGCCCCGTCACCCCGGGCGTCGCCTACACGGTGGGCGAAAGCGGCCGCGAGACCTTCGTGCCGCTCCA
>NZ_LABX01000386.1 GCF_001043915.1 Methylobacterium aquaticum
GCCACCGCCTCCTGGCCGAGCACGAGGCGCTGACGGGCGGCCCAGGCCGAGACGGTGTGCAGGGCTGCCCGGCCCTTGGTCTTGGCGTGGCAGCGCCGGGAGGTCTTGCCGTCGACGGCGATGAGGTCGGGCTCGGCCTCGCGCAGGCTGTCGACCCAGGTGGTGAAGCAGGTCTTGAAGAGGTCGGCGTCGAGCGCGTTGATGACGTCGTTCAGGGTGTCGTGCGCCGGCAGGCCCCGCGCATAGGGCAGGAAACGACGCAGGAAGCTCAGGCGCTGCTCGCCCCACAGCCGGATCTCGACGAAATCGTCCATGCCGCACAGCGTGGCGCACAAGACCAACAGCAGGATCTCAGGAAGCGGGTAGATCACCCGCCACTGCTGGCGCGGATCCTCCAGGGCGGAGAAGTGCTCGAGGATCGACAGCGATGACGGCATGGGGCCTCGCAGAACGCCAAGCCACCGGTGAATCATGATCCTCCGCGTCGCGCAGCCCAAACCCGCACAAAGGCTGAAGCGATTGCCCTGG
>NZ_LABX01000387.1 GCF_001043915.1 Methylobacterium aquaticum
CGCTCCGGCAGCTCGCCCGGGAAGATCGCGGCCTCCGTCTCGCCGTCGAAGGTCTCGCCGTCGACGCTCTCGCCCGCCTCCGGCGTGCCCGCCACCGCCCGGAAGGCGTGCGGCCCGTCATGCACCACCGTCTCGCGGGTCGAGCGCACCGAGGCGAGCGCCTGGGTGCTGACATGAGCGCCCGCGGCTTCCGTGCGCCGCAACGAGCGGGCGACCAGGAGGCGCAAGAGCGCGTCGAGCCGGTCGTGGCTGGTATGGTGGAGGTGGTCGGCCTTGGTGGCGGCGAACAGGATCCTGTCGGCTCGCGGCGCGAAGAAGCGCGACAAAAGGGTGTTGCGCCCGACCCGCAGGCTCATCAGCACCCGGTCCAGGGCCTCTTCCAGCTCGGCCAAAGCCGCCGCCCCGGCATCGACCGCCGCCAGCACGTCGACCAGCACGATCTGCCGGTCGATGCGCTGGAAATGATCGCGGAAGAACGGCGTCACCACCCGATGCTTGTACGCCTCGAACCGGCGCTGCATCAGGCTCCCCAAGCTGTCGGGGTTGACCGGCCCGGTCAGGATCAGCGGCGCGAAGGTGAGGGCCGGCGAGCCGGCGAGGTCGCCCGGCATCAGGAAGCGGCCCGGCGGCGTGGTCGCCACCGCCTCGGGGCCGGCGCGCACGGCGGCGAGGTAGAGCTTGAACGCCTCGCTCGCCCGCTCGGCCACGATCTCGTCGAGGGGCTGGTTGGGATCCAGCGCCCGCAGGGAGGCAAGCCAGGGCGCCGCCATCGCGGTGCGGCCGGGGCGCTCGGCGGCGGCGATGGTCTCGCGCGACCAGCCCTCGTAGGTCTGCTCGATCAGGGCGAGGTCGAGCAGCCACTCGCCCGGGTAATCGACGATGTCGACCATCAGGCTCGCCGGGCCGGTGCGCCAGCCGGCCTTGCGCTCGTAATCGACCTCCAGGCGCAACTGGCTGATCCGGTCGGTGGAGCGCGGCCAGCGCCGCGCGTCGGTGAGCGCCGCGAGATGGTCCTCGTAGGGGAAGCGCGGCACCGCGTCGTCGGGCTGCGGCACCAGGCGGGCCCGGCGCAGGCGGCCCTCCTGCGCGGCGCGGAACGCCGGCAGCGGATGGAGGCCGGTGAGCTGGTGGACGAGCGCGGTGGTGAACACCGTCTTGCCGGAGCGGGCGAGGCCGGTGACGCCGAGCCGCACGGTCGGCTGGACCAGCAGGTCGTTCGAAGCCTCGGCGAGGGAGCGCGTGGCCTCGGTGACGGATTTGGCGAGGGAGCCGGCACGCGCGGCGAAATCGGTCAGGGGCGGCACGCGGTACGCTCTCGCTTCATCGTGATCCGGGAGGTGGCGCGGGCCTGAGGGTTCCGCAAGGGCTCAAGGCGTGCGCGATGGGCTCAGGGCGCGGCTTGCGCCTGCCGGCTCGCTGTGCGCTCGGCCTCGGCCCGGGCGATCGCCGCGGCAACGAGAGCCGGGCTCGCCCGCAACGCCCCGAGTTCGACCGAGGACATCGCCAGCAGCACCGGGGCGAGGCGCTCGGTGGCGTGGCCGTCGGGCGTGAACAGGCCGAGATCGTCCCCGGGCTTCACCCCGACGCTGCCGGCGATGCGGGCGGCGTAGTTCTGGATGCGGATCTCGTCCGACCCGCACAGGGGCGCGGGTGGGCGCAGGGCGGCCGGCAGGGCCGAGACCGGGGCGGCGGCGAGCGTCGGCAGGGCGGCGGCTTCCGCGGCGAGGCGGGCGCCGTCGAGGATCCGGCTCGGCTCGATCACCGCAGTTCGGCGCGCCGTCTCGCCGATGCCGGTGGCGATGGACGGGAGCGGGGCCGCCGTGACGGGGCGCATCAGCTGGCGTGGCCGCCCCTGCATCCGGGCGAGCGCCGACCAGGGCTGGATCCGCAGGGCGTTGCCGGCGGCCGGGCGTGCGGGTGCGGCGGCCGGGCGCGCCCGAGCCCGCGCGACCCGCCGGGGCGCTCCGCCGCGACCGTGGCTCGCGAGGAAACGCGCCCTCAAGGTCCGGCCGATGCCCTGCGGCGCCAGAGCCGCCAGCGCCGGGGAAGCGGCCCGTGCGGGTGAGACCCGGCCCGCCGGGATCGCCCGTGCGGCGACCGGGCCGGCACATTCCGCCGGCGCCCAGCGCCGGACGATCGCCAGGGCCGAGCGGCGCCCGTACTCGCCGTAATAGCGCCGCAGCAGCGAGACTGCGGCATCCGCCCCCTGCCCGGCCGTGGCGAAGCCGGTATGGCCCTCCTGGTCGCCGCCGATCTCGCCGTCCCAGCGCGCCCGCTTGATGCACCAGTAATTGTTGAGCTTGACGCAGCGGGCCACGAAGGCCGGGTCGCTCGGTGCCGCCCAGGCGGTCCAGGCGAGCGAGAGCGGCAGGAGCCCGTTCTTCGTCTCGCTGCGCCAGTTCGACACCGCGCGCGATTCGGGCCGGTAGACAGGGGCCTCGCGCACGGGGATTGCGAGGGCGGAGGCCGCCGCGAGCCCGCTTCCGACGCGCGCGGCGGCGTCCCGGACCAGGGCGGCGCCCGCATCGGCGGCGGGGCCGGCCGCGAGGCTCAAGGCGAGGAAGGCGGTGAGGATCACGGGGCCCGGGTTGCGTTGCTGAGGCTCGGCTGTCTCAAGCGATGGGGCGGCCGCTGCGTTCCGACGGCGGTGCGGGTTCCTTCTGTCCCACGGGCATCACGGCTGTCCGGACATGGGAAATCCGCGCCCGTCTCCTCCCGAAGGCCCCTGCTTCGATCAGAACGACGATGTCACCGCCCCTTCGCCTACTCGTCCTCGCCGTGCCCGAGGCTCTTGGGCGTCACGAACCGCTCGACCGTGCCCTCCCCGCCCTCGACCTTGGCCCACGATTCCGCGGAGACGTCGATCACCGCGATGGCCGCCGTCGGGTACTTCTTGGACAGCGCTCGCCGCGCCTCGCCCGGCTTGGACAGCAGGCGCGCGAGGTCCTGGAAGCCCGGATTGTGCCCGATCATCAGGACGGTCGCGGCCTCGTCCGGGATGGCCTGCACCACGTCGAGCAGGCGCGACACCGGCGCCTCGTAGATCTGCGGCACGGTCTCGTCCGCCACGGCCCCGAGGGCCGGCTTGACGAGATCCCAGGTTTCTTGGGTGCGTCGGGCCGGCGAGACCAGCACCCGATCGGGGATCAGCCCCTGCGCCGCCAGATAGGCGGCCATCTTCGGCGCGGCGTCCTGGCCGCGGGGGGCGAGCGGCCGGTCGGCATCGGCGACGCCGTCCGGCCAGTCGGACTTGGCGTGACGGAGGAGGATCAGGCGGCGCATGGCTCTAGCGTCCCTCGCGGCGGCTTAAGAATGCGAGCTTTTCGAACAGCCCGACATCCTGCTCGTTCTTCAGCAGTGCTCCGTGCAGCGGCGGGATCAGCTTGCGGGGGTCGCGCTCGCGTAAGCTCTCCGGGCCGATATCCTCGGCCATCAGGAGCTTGAGCCAGTCGAGCAGTTCCGAGGTCGACGGCTTCTTCTTCAGGCCCGGCGCCTCGCGCACCTCGAAGAAGACCCGCAGAGCCTCCTCGACCAGGCGCTGCTTGATGCCCGGATAATGCACGTCGACGATCGCCTTCAGCGTGTCGGCGTCCGGAAACTTGATGTAGTGGAAGAAGCAGCGGCGCAGGAAGGCGTCCGGCAGTTCCTTCTCGTTGTTCGACGTGATGATGACGATCGGGCGGCGCGCCGCCCGCACGGTCTCGCCGGTCTCGTAGACGTGGAACTCCATCCGGTCGAGTTCGAGCAGCAGGTCGTTCGGGAACTCGATATCGGCCTTGTCGATCTCGTCGATCAGCAGCACCGGCCGCTCCGGCGCCGTGAAGGCGTCCCACAGCTTGCCGCGGCGGATATAGTTGGCGATGTCCGACACCCGCGGGTCGCCGAGCTGCGAGTCGCGCAGGCGCGAGACCGCGTCGTACTCGTAGAGGCCCTGCTGCGCCTTGGTGGTCGACTTGATGTGCCAGGTCAGCAGCGGCGCCTTCAGACCCCGGGCGATCTCCTCCGCCAGCACGGTCTTGCCGGTCCCCGGCTCGCCCTTGACGAGGAGCGGCCGCTCCAGGGTGATGGCGGCGTTGACCGCGACGGTGAGGTCGCCGGTGGCGACGTAGCTCTCGGTTCCGGTAAAGCGCATCGGGCTCGCGTCACGTCCTTCAGAAGGGATTGCCCCGAACCTATGCGGCGAAGACGGCGCTGGCGAGCCCCGCCGGTCTCACAGCTTCGCCGGATCGAACCACACGCAGCTGCGGGCGATCACCGCGAAGTTGATCTCCGAGCGGGCCGGCTGCGGCAGCAGCTCGCCGTCGATCGCCACGGTGGTCTGGTTCGAGGTGGCGCCGTCGCCGAAGGTCTGGGGCCGCGTCACGTAGCAATACTGCTTCTCGGGCTTCTGCTCGTCGCCCTTGAAGTTCCATCCGGTCACGATCGTGCCGTCGAGATAGGGCACGGTCTTGAACACCGTGAAGCTCGTGCGCACCGCGGCATTGGCGGGCGCCTCGGACTTGCCCTGGTTGCCGGTGAGCGAGGCGACGTCCGGCCGCCCCTTCGCCGCCGGCAATCCGCCCTCGATCTTGAGGGTGTTGTCGGTGAGCCGGACCTCCCCGCTCGTCTTGAGCGTCGTCGATTCGAGGGCCTGGGTCAGGGCCTTGGCAAGCGTGTCGGAGGCGTTGCCGACCTCGTTCATCGTCGCGTAGCCGTAGAAGGCGGCCCCCAGCCCGGCGCCGGCTAGACCCACGAAGGCCCCGAGGCCGATCGCCCGGAACAGGAAGGCGCGGGCATTGGAGATCCGGGCCTCGGCCCGCAGGCGCCCGTTGACGTGCTGGGCCAGCACGACGTTTTCCGGCGTGCCCGGTGCGAGGTAGCTCACGGTCTCGGTCTCTCGATGCGGTCGTCGTCGCGGGTCGGCGGCGCCGGGGGCGTGCCGGCCTGCGGCACGGTCGGCGAGCGGCGCTGGTCGAGGGGGATCGCGGCGCCGGAGGCCACCGCCGCCTCGCGCATCGCCCGCTGCGCATCCTGGATCTGGGTCGCGCTCTCGGCCACCTGGTTGAGGAGCAGCGGCACGCCCTCGGCCTGCATCATCGTGTCGAGGTCGTCCTCGTCGCGGTAGGTCTTGCGCACCTGCACGGCGCAGAGCGCGAGCAGCGTCGAGGCGAAGGCGGCGCACAGGGCCGGCGCGAACACGAAGATGCGCAGGAAGGCGTGGACCTGCTGGTCGGTGACGTCGATCGGGTCGGCGCCGTAGACCATGGCGGTGAAGGAGTGGAGCTGCGAGCGGCGCACCGCATCGCGATAGGCGCCTTCGGCTTCCGTCACCCGGCGGTCGGCGGCGGCGCGGTCGAGCTGGGCCCGGGCGGCGCGGGCCTCCGTGAGGTTCTTGGCCACCACCGCCCGTTCGTCACCGGCGGATTTCAGGCTGCCGGCGATGGTGGCGGTGCGCGGATCGGTGACGCAGCGCAAATAATTGTAGCGCTTGCCGCGGGTGTTGGTGCCCGACAGGCGCTCGCAGCGCTGGCCCGGCAGGCCGGCAAGCTGGGCCGAGGCTTCCGCGGCGCGCTTCTCCAGGGCGGCGGCCTCCGCCGTGTACTGCGCCACCCGGGCATCGGCCTGGGCGATGCGGTTGTCGATCGTGCCGCGATCGGCCTCGGCCTCCTTCAGGACCGTGCGGGCCTTCGACGCCTCGGCGAGACGGGGATGGAACATCATCTCGCCGAGCTGAGACACCGACTTGGTGGTCACGCCCGCCGCCATCACGATGCCGACGATCGCCAGGCCCTTGATCAGCCAGTCGCGCTGGACCCGGATCAGGATGCCGAGCGGCACCCGGCACAGCTCGATCGCCGCGTAGACGATCGGCGCCAGCAGCATGAACCAGAAGCTCTGGTCGTCGCGGTTGGCATAGGTCTCGGCGAAGAACCACGCGCCCGCGAGCGAGGTGCAGATCACCAGCGCCTCGACCAGGTAGGCGATGGCCACGTAGCCCCAGCGGATGCGGTAACCCTTGCGGATCGCCCGGTCCTGCTTCCAGGCGTCGGTCTCGTCGGTCCAGGCGCGCTTCTCGCGCACCACCACCCGATCGGGAGGCTGTCGGCCCATCTCGGCTCCTCGTCGGCCGCCCGGGAGCGGCCGCGTACACGGAATCTCAATCCTTCGTCCTAAGGGGGTTTTGCGCCGAAAATGCGCCCCGGGCGAGCGGGGCGTGCCGCGGCGCAGCGTCCGGGCCGCGGTTTACGCACCGCAAAACGCCGTGGCCCGCGCTACAAGGGGCCTGTGCGGCGCCCCCCTGCGCCGAATCCGACGCCGCGTGCCGGCGTCGCCACACCGGAGCGAGGCCCCGCATGTCGGACGACCGCTACCACAAGGACCGTTTGGGCAACCGCCGCCTGCACCCCGAGACCCTGATGCTCGGCTACGGCTACGACCCCGCCCTCTCGGAGGGGGCCGTGAAGCCGCCGGTCTTCCTCACCTCGACCTTCGTGTTCACCTCCGCCGAGCACGGCAAGGCGTTCTTCGACTACGTCTCGGGGCGGCGCGAGCCGCCGGCCGGCGAGGCGGCGGGGCTGGTCTATTCGCGCTTCAACCATCCCAACAGCGAGATCGTCGAGGACCGCCTGGCGGTGTTCGAGGAGGCGGAGGCCGCGCTCCTGTTCTCGTCCGGCATGTCGGCGATCGCCACCGTGATCCTGGCCCATGCCCGGCCCGGCGACGTGGTGCTGCACTCCCAGCCGCTCTACGGCGGCACCGAGACGCTGATCGCCAAGACGCTGGCGGGTTTCGGCATCGGCGCGGTCGGCTTCCAGGACGGCACCGACGCGGGCAGCATCACGGCCGCGGCCGACGCCGCGGAGGCGTTGGCGACGAAGACCGGCGGGCGCGTCAGCGTGGTGATGGTCGAGACGCCGTCGAATCCTCTCAACACCCTGGTCGATCTGGCGCTGGTGCGGGCCGCCGCCGATCGGATCGGGTCCCGCCAGGGGGGGCAGGCGCCCGTGGTGGTCTGCGACAACACCCTGCTCGGCCCCCTCTTCCAGCACCCGTTGCGCTTTGGTGCCGACATCTCGGTCTATTCGCTGACGAAATATGTCGGCGGCCACTCGGACCTGATCGCCGGGGCGGCCCTCGGCGCGGCGGCCCGGATGAAGCCGGTGCGGCTGCTCCGCTCGGCCATCGGCACCCAGCTCGACCCGCATTCGTGCTGGATGCTCGGGCGCTCGCTCGAGACCCTGACGCTCCGGATGGAGAAGGCCAACCGCAACGGCGAGATCATCGCCGAACGTTTGCGCGCCCACCCGAAGGTGACGACGCTGCATCATCTCGGCCACCTCGAACCCGGCTCCGGCGCGGCCAGGGTCTATGCCGCGCAATGCGCCGCCCCGGGCTCGACCTTCTCGTTCGACGTCGCGGGTGGCGAAGCGGAGGCGTTCCGGGTGCTCAACGCGCTCCAGCTGTTCAAGCTCGCGGTGAGCCTAGGCGGCACCGAATCGCTCGCGAGCCATCCGGCCTCGACCACCCATTCGGGCGTGCCGAAGGCGGTGCGCGACCGGCTCGGCGTCACCGATGCGACGATCCGGGTCTCGATCGGCATCGAGCATCCGGAGGATCTGGCGGCGGACCTGGAGGCGGCGCTCGCGACCTTGGGCTGAAAAGCGGCCTTGTCGGCCCGTTTTGGCTTGCCCCGGCGGGTCCCCTCCGCATGATGGCCGCCCGAGTCCCGGCCGGCCCGCGGGGGGGGGCCCCCCCCCC
>NZ_LABX01000388.1 GCF_001043915.1 Methylobacterium aquaticum
CGGTGGGAGTCGCGCGGCCGCGCAGGGGCGTCACCAGGCGGGAGATCTCGGCCCAGAGCCGGCTTTCTTCCGAGGAGAGACGACGCAGCCGCCGGGGACGGCGCGACTCGGTCACGGCGCGGCTCCCGGGGCGAGGGATCCGCCACCGCCCTGCTTCGGCAGCAGCACGACGAAGCGCGTGGGATCGCGCAGCAGGCCCGCCACCGCCCCGGCCTGCGCGCCGGTGCCGAGATAGAGGTCGCCGCGCGCGGGCCCCAGGATCGCCGAGCCGGTATCCTGGGCGATCACCAGGCGGCGCAGCGGGGTGGTGCCGCCCTGAGGATCCGGCAGCGATCCATCCAGCCAGAACGGCACCCCGTAACGCCACAGAGTGGCGTCGACGGCGAGGCTGCGTCCGGCGGTCAGCGGCACGCCGGCTCCGCCGCGCGGGCCCGCCCCGTCCGGGAGGCCGTCGTCGATGCGGAAGAAGATGTAGGAGGCGTTGCGGCGGATCAGGTCGCGGGCGATGGCCGGGTTGTCCCGCAGCCAGCCGGTCCAGCGGGCGAGCGTCAGACCTTCGAGCGGCAGGTGGCCGCCGGTGACGATCAGGCGGGCGACGGAGGTATAGGGGCGGCCGTTGCGGCCGTCATAGGCGAGGCGGACCGACCGGCCGTCGGGCAGACGCACCCGGCCGGAGCCCTGGACTTGCAGCACCAGGAGGTCGACGGCATCGCGCAGCCAGAGCAGTGGGCGGGCGCGGGTCCCGAGCGCCCCGTCCTCGATCGCGGCCCGGTCCGGATAGGGCCGGAAGGCGTCGCCGTCCCGGCGCGCGGCGCGAAGAGCGGGGTCGAGGCCGGGCCGGGTCTCGCCGGGCTCCAGCGAGACGAGATCGTCGGGGCGTGCGAGCGCCGGCACGGGGAAGTCGGGGGTCGGTCCCGGCGAGCCGGCCAGTTCGGGCTCGAAATAGCCGGTGAGGAAGCCGGCACTCCGCTCCGCTGCGGCGTCGCGGTTCGGCCGCAGGAGGCGATAGGCGGAGAAGTGCCGCTCGAAGAAGTCCTTGGCCCCTTCCGGCGGCACCGTGGCCGCGGCGGCGCAGGGCCGGGCGAGGTCCTGGCTCGGCGCGTTCGGCGCCGCCTCGCCGAGGACCGGGCCGGGGCGGGTCGCGCAGGTGGCCCGGAAGGCCGCGAGGGCTGCCGCGAGGTCGTCACCGGCAAAGCCCGGCAGAGCGGCGAAGGGGACCGGCTCGAGCATGGCCTCGCCGATCCGCAAGGGGCCGGCCTGCGTCGGATTGGCGGCACAGGCAAGGAGAGCGGCCAGCGCGAGGGCGGCGGAAGACGGGCCGAGGGCCGGCGGCATGGGCTTGTCGGACTCCGGCCCCGGAAAGATTGTGCTCGGGTCGCGCCGCACGGAACAGGGACGGACCGTGGCTGCGACGGATCGTGGCGACGAAGGATCGTGGTGGCGCGTCATGGTCGTCGAGGACCGGCGGCCGATCAAGCCGCCGGAGGATCGCGTCTTAGTGCCCGGCCTCGGTGGCGACGAGCTGCCAGTTCGGGTCGCGGCTGCCGAGGGTGCGGGAGAAGGTCCAGACGTCGGTGACGTCGACGACCTTTTCGGGACTGCCGTCGACGACCTGCCCCTGCGGGCCGCGGGTGGCGGTGATCAGCTTCGAGAGGTAGCGCACGGTGACCTGCGCCACACGGTTGCGCACGTCGACCCCGACGATCTCGGCCCGGTCGATCGACACGAAGGTGGTCTCGACGGTCTGGCCGGCACGCTCGCGGCCCTGGATCGCCCGCTCGAACCCGTCCGCGACCTCGCGCGAGAGCAGGCTCTTGAGGGTCTTGCGGTCGCCCTTGGCGAAGGCCGTCACGATGGTCTCGTAGGCGACCTTGGCGCCGTCGGTGAAGGCGCGGGGGTCGAAATGCGGCTCCTGCTGGAGGATCAGGTCGAGGCCGCGGGCGGCGGGCGAGTTCGGCTCGACCAGGCCCTTCCAGTTGCGCGGGACCGCGGTCGCCACCGGCGCGGCGGCGCCGCGCTCGGGGCCGGTGCCCGGCAGCCGCACGACGTTGTCGCCGTCGCGCGGGGCGGCGGCGGGCGGCTCCTCGCGCCGGGCCAGCGGGTTGAAGGGCGGCCGCTCGCTCCCGGTCTTCTGGCCGAGCACGGAGCGCAGCTTCCAGATCACGAAGACCGCAAGCCCGAGGAAGATGAGGGTCGTAAGGTCGAGGGAATCCTGCATCATCGATCCGTTCATCGATCCGTTCTTGGCGGCTTCACGCGACGGCGTCACGCGGAGCATCCCTGACCGCCCCGGCACAGCTTGCGACATCTCCGGCGCGTCGACGGCTTTGGCACCGAGGCCGGGGCAAGGCAAGCGTCCGGCCGGTACTTCACCCCGGGCCGTCCGCAGGATATGGGGTCGCGACCCGTCGGTATCCAGGCGCCCGCGCGCGAGGAGATGCGGTCCGTCCCGCATCGTCCGGGGAGGTTCGGCCTGCCGCCGGGTCGGGGAGGCGGTGACGCGGAAGGGATGGTTGGCGCCTCTGCTTGTTCGCGGGGAGCGGGCATGATAGCGGCATCGCCGCTGACGCGCGCGCCATTTTTCGCGCCAGCGCGCGTCGGACCGTCGTTTACGTCCAGCCCTCGAAGGAACCCTCCGCCATGGCCGATTCCCCGGTCCCGAACGGCAACGGTGGCGCCGCGGCGCAGCCCGACGACTTCACGCCGACCCTCAACGCCCTGGCGCAATACGCCAAGGATCTCTCCTTCGAGAACCCGAACGCGCCGCGCTCGCTCCAGCCCCAGCAGCAGGGACCGCAGATCAACATCCAGGTCAACGTCAATGCCCGGCAACTCGCCGAGGAGGATTTCGAGGTCGACCTGCGTCTCGAGGGCGATGCCAAGATCGGCGCCGAGGTGCTGTTCGCGTTCGAGCTGACCTATTCGGGCATCTTCCGCCTGCGCAACATCCCGCAGGACCAGATGCACCCGGCCGTCATGATCGAGTGCCCGCGGCTGCTGTTCCCCTTCGCCCGCCAGATCATCGCCGACGCGGTGCGCAACGGGGGCTTCCCGCCGCTCTATATCGACCCGATCGACTTCGTCGGCCTCTATCGCCAGAAGGCCGCCGAGGCCCAGGCGCAGGGCGGGAACGCGTAAACCTCACGGGATGCGCGGGCGGCGGCGTCGACCCGCGCATCCTCAAAACAGTGTTTCACGGGAAACGCCGCCGTTTCCGTCAGCCCATCAGGGCCGGCACCAGGGACGCGACCAGCAGCCCGGCCATGGCGAGGTTGAACCGCCGCAAGGCCCGGCGCGTCTTGAGAATCCGGGCGGTGCCGACGCCGATCAGGGTCCAGACGGCGAGGCAGGGCAGGGCGACGAGCCCGAACAGGATCGCGAGCAGCAGGGTCGCGGTCAGCGAGGCGCCCTCGGCCTGGGCGGTATAGGTGGCGAGCGCGCCTGCGGCGATGATCCAGGCTTTCGGGTTCACCCATTGGAACAGGGCCGCCTGAAGGAATCCGAACGGGCGCCCGGTTCCCGCCGGCGCGTCCGGCGCAGCGGGATCGGGATCGGAACCGGCGATGGTCCAGGCGAGCCACAGCAGGTAGGCCGCCCCGACCCATTTCAGCACCGCATGGACCCGCGGATCGGTGAGGACTGGCAGCCCCGCGGTGCCGAGGACGACCAGCATCACGGGGAAACCCGCCGCGACGCCGAGCATGTGCGGGATGGTCCGGGTGAAGCCGTAGGTGGCGCCGGAGGCCACCACCATGGCGTTGTTCGGGCCGGGCGTGGCCGACATCGCGATCGCGAATGCGCCCGCCGAGAGAAACCAGGTCCCGTCCACGATCAAACCGCTCCGCGCCGTGCCTGGGGCGTCCTCGGGACGATACACGGTTCTCCGTCAAGTCCGTCACCCCGGCTCCGTTGGTCCGGGCGGTCTCCCGCTCTGCTGCCGGTCGCTCCGACCCGGCCTCGCGCCGACGCGCATCGCCGATGCGAACCCTGGGTCAGGGGACCGCAGGACGGTCCGTCTCATCCCCCTGGACTCCCGCCCCCGGATCGGGCGATGGGGGCGCGATCGTGCGAGAGGGACACCGACGGGATGGCGTACTGGCTCTATAAGTCCGAGCCCTCGGTCTGGTCGTGGGACGATCAGGTCGCGGCCGGGGAGGCGGGGACGTACTGGAACGGGGTGCGCAACCACGTCGCCCGCAAGAACCTGGAAGCGATGCGGCTCGGCGAGCAGGGCTTCTTCTACCACTCGAACGAGGGCAAGGCGGTGGTGGGGGTCGTCGAGGTGATCCGCACCTATTATCCCGATCCGACCGACGAGACCGGCCGCTTCGGCATGGTCGACCTGAAGGCGGTCGCGGCCCTGCCGCACCCCGTCACCCTGGACGCGATCAAGGCCGAGCCGGCGTTGCGCGAGATGGTGCTGGTCAACAATTCGCGCCTGTCGGTGCAGCCTGTCGGCGAGGCGGAATGGGCGCTGGTGCGCCGGATGGGCGGTCTCTGATGGGACGACGATGAGGGGCGGCGCGTGAGGCTCGTTCTCGCCGGGCTCGTCCTCGTTCTGCTCGCGGGTCCGGCCACCGCGCAGAAGCCGAAGGCGCCCGCGAAGCCCGCCCTGCCGGCGAAGGTCCTGACCTGCGGGGCCTTGGCCAACCTGCGCATCCTGCTGGCGGAAACGGGAGGAGATCCGGCCGCGATCAAGGCCCGGCTGGCGGACCCGAAGGCCGATCGCCTCGGCTGCACCCAGATCGGCCGTGACCGGATCGAGGGCAATGCCGAGCGGGTGGTGATCGGCGGCACCGCCTATGACTGCCTGACCGTGAAGGAGACCAGCCTGTGCCGCTGGTCCCTGTCGGGCGTGCCGGCGGAGGCGCCGTGAGGCGCCTCCCACCCGGGCGCGTCAGATGCTCCAGTACGGCGTGGCGTTGAAGTAGCGGTGGACGTGCTCCTCCCATTGCCGGTCGAAGGAGGGATCGTTGCCGTCGGCCGAGGCCGGCGGCACCGCCCGGAGCTGCTCCTCGGTGAGGTCGAGCACATAGGCGTCGAGCTCGGGCGCGAAGCGCAGGGTTGACCACGGGATGGTGTGGTAGCCCTCGCCGATGCCGAGGAAGCCGCCGAAGCTCATCACGGCATAGACCACCCGGCCGCTGGCCTTCTCGATCATCAGGCGCTCGATGCGGCCGATGCCGTCGCCGTTCGGCCGGCGCACGGCGGTGCCCTCGACGCGGTCGCTGGCGATCAGCGCGTTGGTCTCGCGGGTGGTGGTGCTGCCCATGTCGGAGCGATCGCCGACGGTCGGCGCGACGGTGGTCATCGGAACTCCTCCGGATCCTCGGTCTCGTCCCCGGAAACGCTGCCGGGGGGAGCCTGTTCCGGGCCCGGGGCTTGCGTCGCGGGCCCGGTCGCGCAAGCTGCGGCGAAACGCAGGGCAGCGGGGCAGTTCCCCGCGGGCGATCGAGACGCTAGCCTGCCGCCCATGCCGATTCGCCGTGCCGCCGTCCTGACGGTTCTCCTCGCGTTCGCCGCTCCCGCCCTCGCGCAGGATCGCGGCACCCTCAATCCGAAGCCGCTGCCGCCGCTCGCCAACCCGGACGATCCGTCCACCCCGGCGAAGGCCCTGTTCGGCCGCGCCACCACGCCGGCGGCTCTGCCGCCGCAGGCGATCGGCGGCTATGCGCGGGGCTGCGTGGCCGGCGCCGAGGCGCTGCCGATCGACGGCGCGACCTGGCAGGTGATGCGCCTCTCGCGCAACCGGAACTGGGGCCATCCCCGGCTCGTCGACTTCCTGGAGCGGATCGCCGCCGAGGCGCCGCGCAAGGCGGGCTGGCCGGGGCTCCTCGTCGGCGACATGTCCCAGCCCCGGGGCGGGCCGATGCTGACCGGCCATGCCTCGCACCAACTCGGCCTCGACGCCGATATCTGGCTGACCCCGATGCCGGACCGGCGCCTGACCCGGGCCGAGCGCGAGGAGATGTCGGCCACCAACGTGGTGCGGCCGGATCGGCGCGACATCGACCCGGAGGTCTGGCGGCCGGAGCATCTGCGGCTGATCCGCATGGTCTCGCGCGAGCCGGAGGTGACGCGGATCTTCGTCAACCCGGCGATCAAGCTGGCCCTCTGCCGCGAGGCGGGATCGGACCGGGGCTGGCTCACCAAGGTCCGGCCGATGTACGGCCACAATTACCACTTCCACATCCGGCTCGCATGCCCGGCGGGCGATGCGGCCTGCCACGACCAGGACCCGCCACCGGCCGGTGACGGCTGCGGGTCCGAACTCGATTACTGGTTCTCGGATGCGGTGCTGCATCCCAAGCCCCGTCCCCCCGGCAAGCCGCGCCCGCCGATGACCCTGGCGGGGCTGCCGGAGGCGTGCCGCACGGTGCTGAAGGCGCGCTGACCGCGAGACGGGGACAACCGGGACCGGCTCGGCCGGCCCCGGTTCACCGCGCTCACTCGGCCGCGACGCCGACCCCGATCGGGCAGGAGACGCCGGTGCCGCCCAGGCCGCAATACCCGCCCGGGTTCTTCGCCAGGTATTGCTGGTGGTACGCCTCGGCGAAGTAGAACGGGCCGCCGTCGCGGATCTCGGTCGTGATCGGGCCGTGGCCCTGCGCCGTCAAGGCGGCGGCATAGGCGTCGCGGGATGCCTCGGCCTCGGCCCGGCGCGTTGCGTCGGGCAGATAGATGCCCGAGCGGTATTGCGTGCCGACATCGTTGCCCTGGCGGAAGCCCTGAGTCGGGTCGTGGCTCTCCCAGAAGGTCTTGAGCAGGGCCGCGAAGGGGATCGTGTTCGGGTCGTAGGCGACCAGCACGACCTCGTTGTGCCCGGTGAGCCCGGAGCAGACTTCCTCGTAGGTCGGGTTCGGCGTGGTGCCGGCCGCATAGCCGACCGCGGTGACGAAGACGCCGTCGCCGAGCTGCCAGAACTTGCGCTCGGCGCCCCAGAAGCAGCCGAGGCCGAACACGACCGTCTCGACGCCGTCGGGATAGGGGCCCTTCAGCGGATGTCCGTTGACAAAGTGCCGTTCCGCCGTCGGCAGGGGCATGGGCCGCCCCGGCAGGATCTGGTCGGGGCTCGGCATCTCGGCGCGCTTGCGGAAGAACAGCATCGGGTCGCTCCGGGTTCGGGACGGAGCCTCGCGGCTCCGGAGGCGGGACCGCCTCTGATCGCGACCTGATGTGGGGTGGCGTGGTGCGTTCCTGAAGGGCGCTGCGTCAGCGCGGGCCTGACGACAGCCGTGTCAGCGCAGGACCGGCGCCTGGGAGGCGGCGACGCGGGCCGGGGCGTCGGGCCCGAAGGCGGTGCTGGGATCGAAGAAGGCGCCGCGGGCGGTGATCAGCCCGGCCGCCAGGGCCCAGAACAGGACGGCGCCGATGATGCGCCGGGTCCGGACCGGGCGGCGGCGCGCTGCGGCGCAGCCGGTCTCCTGCGCGGACCGCAGGTCCAGCCGCTCGCCGAACGGATCGAAAATGGCAGGACGCATGGTCGAACCCGGCATGACGAACGGCGCCGCGGATCGGTGCCGAATGGACTGTAGATAGGTCGTGTGCAGGCTTCTCAGCAATAGACGCGGTTTTCTATTTTTGGGATCGGGAGAGAAGAAGCTTGCTGTTTACAAGCCTTTGCGGAGAAATTTTATCCTTGTTCCCGCAGACTCCAACGAACCGGTGCTGCGTCATGTCGCATCCGCCCTGCCGGCCGCTCCCGGATGCGCGGCGGAGGCAGTCGTGGCGGGTTTTGGCGGACGCAACCGCGAAGGCGAAGGGCCTCTATCGCCTGGATCTGCGGCCCGCTCCTCGGGCGCAGGTTGGTGCACCGGGATTGTTTGGCCCACAATCGACGAGCATCTCCGCCTCTTTGGCACTTTGCAGTTGGGCACGATTCAGTCATCAGAGCCTGGCCTTGGAGAACGGAACTTGCTCGTCTGTCGGCGAAGCATTGGCCTGATCGCGGTTCGCGCTGGGCCGATCCTCAGTGGGCCTAGCGCAGGTTGGCCAACGCTTTGGCCACGAAAGAGAAGTATTGCTATCCAGGGTGGTGGGAAATGTCGTTCATCGCGAACAGGTTTCGTTCGTAGGAGACGGTGAAGCCGGTGAAAAACCTGGACCATCGGCGCAGGATGCTGACGCATCGACTCGATC
>NZ_LABX01000389.1 GCF_001043915.1 Methylobacterium aquaticum
GGTGCCGCGCGAGATGGGTCGCGCGTGCGTCGAGGTCGGCATAGCTCAGGCGGGTGTCGCCCCAGCGCAGGGCGTCGGCGTCGGGCCGTTCCCGCACCTGCCTGGCGAAGGCCGCCGTCACCGTCTCGGTTCCCGCCGTGGGGGCGGGCGCCGACAGCGCATCCGCCACGCCGTCGGCCGGCATCGGGATCGCGCCGAGGCGGCTCTCGGCATCCTCGGCGAGCGCTCCGACGAGGCCCGCCAGCAGGCCGGCGAGTTGCGCGGCCTGCGCGTCCGAGAAGCTGGCGCGGTCGTGATCGATCCGGATCTCCAACCGCTCGGCAGTCGCAAAGATCGAAAGCGTCAGCGGATAATTGGTGAGATTCAGGTGGCTCAGATCGCTGAAAGCCGCTCCCGACAGGACGGCATCGACCGGGTAGTTCTCGAATACCAGCAGCACGTCGAACAGTGGCTGTCCCGGCCGGCCGGCCCAGCGCTGGATCGCGCCGAGGGGAGTGTGCTCGTGCTCGCGCAAGGCGAGGTTGCGGTCTTGCAGCGACCGCAGCCAGGGGCCGACCGGCGCCTCGGGTGCCGCCCGCTCGACGACCGGCAGGGTGTTGATGAACAGGCCTAAGGTCGTCTCGGCGCTTGCCAGCTCGGCCGGGCGGCCCGCGACCGTGACGCCGAAGGCGACGGAAGCCTGCCCGGTGAGGCGGGTGAGCAGCAGCGCGACGGCGCCCTGGACCAGGGTGTTGAGGGTGACGCGCTCAGCTCCCGCGAAGGCGCGCAGCCGCGCGAGGGCATCGCCCGCGAGAGCGGTCCGAACCGTGCCGACTCCGTCCTCCGGGTTACGCCGGCCGAACGCCTCGGCGAGCAGGGTCGGCTCATCGAGGGCAGCAAGCTGTTGGCGCCAGAATGCCTCGGCGGCGGCGAGATCGCGGGTGCCGAGCCAGGCGATGAAGTCGCGGTAGCGGCCGGGGGCAGGCTCGGAGACCCCGCCGAGCACTTCGGCGAGGAGTCGTGCCGAGGACCAGCCGTCCATCAGGATGTGGTGGCTGGTCCAGATCAGCCGGTGGCGCGACCGGCCGCCGGGCGCGTCGTCGAGGCGGATGAGGCGGACGCGCTGGAGCGGGACGGTATCGAGGGCGAAGCCCGCCTCGCGCTCGGCACGCTCGGCCGCGACGGGATCGATGCCGGGCCCGTCCTCGCGAAGGACGGCGAACGGGCCATCGCGGTGGACGACCTGGAGGCCGGGCCCGTCGATGCCGCGCCAGTGGATGCTGGTGCGCAGGACGGCATGCCGGCGCGTCGCTGCCGCCCAGGCGGTGTCGAGACGCGCCGGATCAAGGCCGGTCACCGTCACGGCGATCTGGTTGACGTAGGTGCCGCGGCTGGCCTCGTCGGCGAGGGCGTGGAACAGGATGCCCTGCTGCGCCGGCGAGAGCGGGTAGATGTCCTCGATCGTGCGCGGATCGAGGGCGGCGGCGGTGAGCAGCGCGTCGAGGCTGGCCTGGTCAAGCCCGGAGACCGGGACGTCGGAGGGCGTCAGCGCGGCGGCAGCGCCGGTGCAGTGGGCGACGACCTCCTCCAGCGCCTCCGCGTAGGACGCCGCCAGGGCCTCGATCGCGGCGCGGTCGTGCTGCCGGCGCCCGTAGCGCCAGGACAGGTGCAGGCAGCCGTCCCGCACCTCGCCGTCGATAGAGAGCGGGCGCGTCAGTGGTGCTTTCGCGGAGCGCGACGGCCCGGGATCCTCGGGCGCCCGGGCGAAGGGTGCCCCGGCCCCGAGGCTGTCCTCGAACTGGCCGAGATAGTTGAAGACGATATCCGGCGCCGGGAGACCGGCCAGCGCGTCCCGCTGTGCCGCGGTGCCGAAGCGGGCGAGCCAGCCGTAGCCGAGGCCGCGGTTCGGCACGGCGCGCAGGCGCTCCTTGACGGAGCGGATCAGGTCGCGCGTCCCGAGGCCGGCGCCGTCGAGGCGCAGCGGGAAGGCGGTGGTGAACCAGCCGACCGTGCGCGACAGGTCGATGCCCGGGACGATGTCCTCCCGGCCGTGGCCTTCGAGCTCGATCAGCGCCGAGTCCCGGCCCGACCAACGGCCGAGGGCCCGCAGGAGGGCGGCGAGCAGCAGGTCGTTGACCTGCGTGCGGTAGGTGGCCGGTGCCTCGGCGAGGAGGCGGGCGGTCAGGCCGGCGGGCAGGCGGGTGTGGAGGGTGTCGGATTCCCCCAGGCACCCCGGTGCCTTTTGCGCCCACCCGGGTGCTTCTTGCCCGCGGCCGGTCGGAGCGGCCTCTCCATCTCCCTGACCGAGCCAGAACGGCAGCTCCGCATCGAGCCCGCCACCCGCCGTCCGCGCATGCAGCGCCGCGGCCCAGGCGGCGATGCCGTCGGTCGGAGTCCCGAGGGCGATCACCTCGTCCCTTTCGGCCTGCGCATAAGCGGTGGCGAGGTCGTCGAGCAGGATGCGCCAGGACACGCCATCGACGGCGAGGTGGTGGATCGCGATCAGCAGGCGCTGGCCTCCGTCCGGATACGCGACCAGCAGCGCCCGGATCAGCCGGCCGGCGGCGGGGTCGAGCCCGGTCTGGACATCGGTGCAGAGGGCGGTGAGCGCCTCCGCGCCGGCGGCCGAGTCCGTGCGCAGGAGGTCGGGCCCGGCCTCGTCCGGCCCCCGCGCAGCGCTCCAGCCGGACGGTCCCTCGACGAAGCGCAGCCGCAGGGCCTCGTGCCGGGCGACGACGGCCCGCAGCGCGCGGTGCAGCACCTCGGGATCGAGCCGGTCGCGGGGGATCAGCAGCAGGGCCTGGTTCCAGTGGTGGCGCTCCTCCGTCACGTCGGCGAAGAACCGGTCCTGGATCGGCAGCAGCGGGATCGCCCCGGCGGGCGCCTCCGCCGCAGGGCCCGCGGCAGCGGGTGCTCCCTTGACCGGTATCGTCCCGGCGACGGCGGCGAGGCTGCGGATGGTCTGCCGGTCGAAGATCTGCTTCGGCGTCAGCTTGATGCCGCGCTTGCGCAGGCGCGCGATCACCTGGAGGCTCAGGATCGAGTCGCCGCCGAGCTCGAAGAAGTTGTCGGTGACGCCGACGCTCTCGCGGCGCAGGACCTGGGCCCACACCTCCGCCATCGCCTGCTCGACCGGGCCCTCCGGCGCCTCGCTCCGCGCCGCGGCGGTCGCAACCGGGACCGGCAGGGCGTTGCGGTCGATCTTGCCGTTCGGGGTCAGGGGAAGCCGCTCGACCACGACGATATGGGCCGGCACCATCACCTCGGGCAGGATCCCGGCGAGGTCCGCCTTCACGGCGCTGCCGTCCGGCCGCCGCTCCGGCGCCGCTGTGACGTAGGCGACGAGCTGGCGCCGCGCCCCGTCCGGGGGGACGGGCTGGGCCAGGACCACCGCCTCGCGCACGTCGTCCCGCGCCAGGAGCGCGCGGGCGATCTCGCCGGGCTCGATGCGGTAGCCGCGCAGCTTGATCTGGTCGTCGGCGCGGCCGAGGAAATGCGCCCGCCCGTCGCGGTCGGCGCGCACGCGGTCCCCGGTCCGGTAGAGCCGGGCGCCGGGCGGCCCGGACGGATCGGGCACGAAGCGCTCGGCGGTCAGCCCCGGAGCGCCGCGATAGCCGCGGGCGAGGCCGACGCCGCCGATGAACAGCTCGCCCGTGACCCCGGTGGCGACCGGTGACAGGGCGCCGTCGAGAATATGGGCGGACAGGTTCGCGAGCGGGCGGCCGATCGGCGGCGCCTTGTTCTCCGGGCCGACCTCTTGCCCAACCTCTTGCCCGACCTCTTGCCCGATTTCCTGGGTCAGGGCGCCGACGGCGGTCTCGGTCGGGCCGTAATGGTTGACGATCCGCAGGCCGGGCCGCAGCCGCCGGATCTCGGCGACCAGGGCGGGATCGAGGGCCTCGCCGCCGAGCACCAGGACCCGCCGCGGCAGCACGGCGCCGGAGCTTTCCGCCTGGAGCAGCCCGCTCAGGTGGCTCGGCACGATCTTGAGGATGTCGACCTCCGCCCCGCGCATCCGCGCGGCGAAGCGCTCGGCGTCGAAGGCGTCGTCGCGGGGGACGAGGTGCAGGTGCGCGCCGCTCGCCAGCGCCCCGAACAGCACCGTGTGGCCGAGATCGGCCGCGACGGTCGAGACCATCGCCATCGAGCATCCAGCCAGCGACCCGCCCGCGGGCGACGCACCGTCAGGAGCGAGACGGGAGAGGACCGCCTGGACGTAGTTGGCAAGCGCTCCGTGCGGGACCGCGACGCCCTTCGGCCGTCCGGTCGAGCCGGAGGTGTAGATCACGTAGGCGATCTGGTCCGGGTGGAGCGGCGGCAGTGCCGCGTCGGTGTCCGGCGGCTCGCGGTCGAGATCGATCAGGTCCCGGTTCGTGCGCCCGGCGAGCCCCAGCGCCTCGCCGGCCGACAAGACGAGGTCGATGCCCGCGCCGTCGAGGAGCGCCCGCAGGCGCGCTTCCGGCCAGGCCGGATCGAGCGGGACGGCGGCGAGCCCGGCCTTCATCGCGGCGAGGACGCCGACGACGAAGGCGACCGAGCGTTCGGCCAGGAGTGCGACCGGCGTCTCAGGGCGAAGGCCCCGCGCCCGCAGCGCGCTCGCGAGGCGGTCCGAGCGCGCGTCGAGCACGGCGTAGGAGAGGTCTCCGGCTCCGTCCGTCACCGCGATCGCGTCGGGGTCGCGTGCGACGGCCCGGCGAAACAGCGCCGGGACTGTCGGGTCCGGATAGGCCGCGGCCTCGACCGGCAGGGCTTGGCCGGCACCCAGAGCGAGGCCGGACAGGATCCGCTCCGGAGCCTCCGCCACCTGGCGCAGCAGGTCGCCGAACCCGGCGGCGAGGCGATCGATCGTGTCCCGGTCGAACAGGTCGGTGGCATAGTTGAACGTCGCCCGCATGCCGCGCGGGCCGTCGACGACGTCGAGGGCGAGGTCGAAATGCGAGCCCGCGAGATCGATGATCTCGACCGTGGCGTCGAGCCCGGCGACAGCCTCGAAGCCCCGCAGTTCGGCCATGGAGTTGAACTTCGCCTGGAACAGCGGGTTGTGCGCCAGGCTGCGCTCGGGCTGAAGGACCTCGACCAGGCGCTCGAACGGCAGGTCCTGGTGCGCCAGGGCGGCCGCGAGCGTCTCGCGGGTGCGGCCGACGAGGGCGGCGAAGCTGTCGCGCGGGTCGAAGGTCGCGCGCAGGACCAGGGTGTTGACGAAGAACCCGATCAGCCCTTCGATCGCCCGCAGCCGCCGGTTGGCGGTCGGTACGCCGATGCGGATGTCGTCCTGGCCGGAATGGCGGTGCAGCAGGAGCCCGTAGGCGGTGAACAGCACCATGGCGATGCTCGCGCGCTCGCGTGCCGCCAGCGCCCGCAGCCGCTCGGCCAGGGCCGGCTCGATCGTGAGCCCGACGCTGTCGCCGCGGTGGCTCTGCGCGGCCGCGCGGGGCCGGTCGTGCGGCAGCGCCAGCACGGGCTGGTCGGCCCCGAGCGCGGCGCGCCAATACGCCAGTTGACGCTCGCCCTCGCCGGAGGCGAGCCAGGCCCGCTGCCAGGCCGCGTAGTCGGCGTACTGGACCGGAAGCGGCGCCGGCTCCAATCCGCGGTAGAGCTGCGCCAGTTCGCTGAGGAGCACCTCCATCGAGGCGCCGTCGACGACGATGTGATGGGCGGTCAGGACGAGGTCGTGGCTCGTCTCCCCGAGCCGGACCAGGCAGGCGCGCACCAGCGGTCCCTGCGTCAGGTCGAAGGGAGCGTCGAGCGCGTCCCGGACCAGGCCATCGCGGGCCGCCTCGCGCCGCCCGGGCTCGACGCGGCTGAGATCCTCGCGGCGGACCGGGACCGGCATGGTCGGATGGACGATCTGGACCGCCCCGTCCTCCCGGGCCTCGAAGGTGGTGCGCAACGACTCGTGCCGGCCTGCCACCGCGGCGAGCGCCCACAGGAGCTTGTCCGCATCGAGGGGGCCGGAGAGGCGGATCGACGCCGCCACCGTGTAGGCGGTGCTCGCCGGATCGAGCTGCCAGAGGAACCAGAGCCGGCTCTGAGCGTGCGACAGGGGCGAGGCCGCCCCGCGCGCCGCCGGGACAATCGGCGGGATCATCGGCCGGGCCGCCGGTCGCCGGGCGTCGAGATGGGCCGCGAAGGCCCGGAGCGTCGGATGCGCGAAGAACGCGCCGGGCTCGACTTCGATCCCGTGCCGCTCGCGCAGGATCGCGGCGGCCTGGCCGGCGGCGATCGAGTTGCCGCCGCGCAGGAAGAAGTCGTCGGTGCCGACAGGCAATGCGCCGCCGAGCACGTCCCGCCAGATTTCGGCGACGAGGGCTTCGGTCGCCGACAGGGGACCCTCGCCGGAGAGGGGCGGGGCGCTGCCACGAGCCTCCCCGGCGACGAAGACCGCGAGGCTGTCGAGGCCGCCCTCCCGGTCCCAGAGCGCCGCGCAGGCCGAGCGCTGGAGCTTGCCGCTCGTGGTCAGCGGCATGCCGCGGGGATTGAGAAGCACCACGACCGCCGGCGCCTCGCCGCAGAGCCGGGCGATCGCCCCCGCGACCGCGTCGTGCAGGGCCTTGGCCGGCACGAGCCGGGCGACGCCCCGGGCGAACTCGGCGGCGACGCCGATCCCCTCGCGGCCGTCGATCTCGACCGGGAAGGCGGCGACCCGGCCCGGGCGCACCGCCTCCACCGCGGCCTCGACGGCCTGCTCGATGTCCTGCGGAAACAGGTTCTCGCCCCGCACGATCAGCATGTCCTTGATGCGCCCGGTCACCGTGAGGGCTCCGTCGCGGACGAAGCCGAGGTCGCCGGTGCGCAGCCAGCGCTCGTCGCCCTCACGGACGAAGGCGGCCGCGGTCGCTTCCGGGTTGCGCCAGTAGCCGTCGGCGACGCTGGGGCCGCAGACCCAGATCTCGCCGAGGGTCCCGGCCTCGGCCGGCCCGGCGCCGTCGGCGCGCATGATCCGCACCGCGTGGTCGCGGACCGCGTGCCCGACGCCGACATGGCGCGCCCAGGCTCCCTTGTCCTCGCCCTCGCCCTCGGCCGGGACCGCCCGGCCGAGGGCGAGGGCGCCGGGCTCGAAGCGGCCGGTCGTGGCGCCCGCCCCGGGCACGCTCGCGGTCACGAGCAGCGTCGCCTCGGCGAGCCCGTAGCAGGGCAGGAACGCCGCCGGCGCGAAGCCGGATGCGGCAAAGCGCCGGGCGAAGCGCTCCAGCGTCGCGGGCCGCACGAACTCGGCGCCGCTGAAGGCGAGGCGCCAGCGACGGAGGTCGATCTCCGCCGCGGCCTCCGCGCCGATCCGCTCGGCGCAGAGCGCGTAGGCAAAGTCCGGCCCGCCGCTCACCGTGCCGCCGAAGCGCGCGACCGCGTCGAGCCAGCGCCGGGGGCGCTCGATGAAGCTGCGGGGCGCCATCAGCACCGTCGGGATGCCGAGATGGAGCGGCTGCATGAGCCCGCCGATCAACCCCATGTCGTGGTAGAGCGGCAGCCAGCTCACGAACACATCCTCGCGGCTCATCCGGAAGCTCGCGGTGATCGCGGTCTCGTTCGCCTCGAGGTTGGCGTGGGTGACGCGAACGCCCTTCGGCCGCGAGGTCGAGCCGGAGGTGTATTGCAGGAAGGCGAGGGAATCGGGGGCCGGCGAGGTCTCGCGCCACTCCGCCGCCGCCTCGTCCGGGACCGCGTCGACCGCGAGGAGGAGGGGCTGCCGGTCCGGCGGGAGGGCGGCGGCCACCGTGCCGCGCAGGACCTCGCTCGTCAGGACGAGGCGCGGCTCGGCATCCGCCAGGATGCCGCCGAGCCTGTCCGCGTGTCGCGCCCCGCCGCCCTCCGGCGGATAGGCCGGCACCGCGACCAGCCCGGCATAGAGGCAGGCGTAGAACGCCACGACGTAATCGATGCCGCTCGGCAGCAGCAGCACCGCCCGCTCGCCCGGCGCCGCCTGCGCCTGAAGATGGGCGGCGACGGCGCGGATGCGTGCGTCGAGGGCGGCGTAGGTCAGGTCGGCGACGAGCGCGTCCCCCGCGAGGAAGCGCACGGCCGGTGTCTCGGGCCGGAGGGCGGCGTGCCGGCGCAGCCGGTCGACCAGGGTGTCGTTGCGCATCTGCGTCTGAAGTCCGATCCTGACGCCGCCCGTGCGGCGCGCGTTCCTGCGCCGGCGACCCGGCGCATTCTTTCGGCATCCGTGGAGGCGGGCCGGCGGAGGCCCGCACGGCGCGTCACTGCGCGCTCTGCGCCTCGGCCATGGCGACGATGACCTTGCGCGGGCCCTTGAAGGGCGCTCGGCCATGGGCTGTGAGCATGTTGTCGAGCATCATCACGTCGCCGGCCTGCCACGGGAAGCTGATCCTGTGGCGCTCCAGCACGCCCCGGACGGCGTCGAGGGCCGCGTCGTCGATCGGCGTGCCGTCGCCGTAGAGCACGTTGCGCGGCAGGTCGGCCTCGTCCTCGACGATGTCGAGCAGGCTCTCGCGGACCTCCGGCTCCAGGTTGGAGACGTGGAACAGGTGGGCCTGGTTGAACCACACCCATTCCCCGGTGACCGGGTGGCGGGCGGCGCCCTGGCAGACCTGGCGGGTGCGCAGCTCGCCGTCCTCCTTCCACTCGCAGGCGATGGCGTGCTTCGCGCAGTAAGCCTCGACCTCCGCCCGGTCCTTTGTGCCGAAGACCTGTTGCCAGGGCACGTCGAGCCCGTTGCCGAAGTTGCGGACGTACATCAGGCCCTTGTCGATGAAGCGGCGCCGGATCGCCTCCGGCATGGCGGCGAAGACGGCGCGGCTGTCGGCGATCGGGGTCTCGCCGCCCTCGGGCGCAGCCTGCATGCAGTAGAACCAGATCTTCATCGGCCAGTCGCGGGTATAGGCCTGCTCGTTGTGGAGCGGAATGTGCTGGTGCGGCGGGTACTCGGTCGAGGTGTAGACGCCCGACGTCACCTGGCTGCGCGGGGTCGAGCCGAACTCGTAGGTGAGGAGCGGGTGGCCGAAATCCGCCGCGAAGGCGCGGAATGCGTCGGCATCGTCGAGGGAGAAGCCGCGAAACAGCACGCCGCCGCCCGTGCGCAGGTGCCGCTCCACGGCCTCGCGCATCGCCGGCAGGCTCGCCCCGAGGGCGAGGCCCTCGCCGGCTGCCTCGAACAGCATCGGCAGGGTGGTGCCCTCGAGGAGGGGGCGGACATGGAACGCGGTCATGCTGGCTCGAAGCTCCGTCGGTCTTGAAGATCGGGAGGCCCTGGGATCAGGAGGCCGCGCAGGCGGCAGCTTGGACGATGCCGGGCTTCCGCCCGCAGGGGCCGTCCGGATGGGCCTCAGGCAGGATGTGACCTGCCAGGTCGCAAGCGATCAGGTCGCGGCTTATCCGGTCGAGCACCGCGCCCTGGTGCGCCTGAATGAAGAAGTGGCCCCCGGGGAACAGGCTGAGGCCGAACCCGGTGGCGGTCTCGCGCCGCCAGCCCTCCAGCGCCTCGCCCGGCACGTCGTCCTGCTCGCCGCCCAGGACCCGGATCGGGCAGGGCAGGGGCGGGCGCGGACGGAACGCATAGGCGCCGCACATCAGGAAATCGGCACGCAGGACCGGCAGGACCATCTCCATCAGTTCAGGACTCGCGATCACCTCCTCCGGAGTGCCGCCCATGGCGCGCAGATCGGCGATCAGCTCGGTATCGGAGCGCGGCCGGCGCCAGGCGCGGTCGTCGCGCATCGCTGGCGCGCTCGTGCCCGAGGCGACGAGCAGCCGGGGCGGGGCCGCCCCGCGCCGGATCAGGGCATGAGCGAGTTCGTAGGCGACGAGCGCCCCGAGGCTGTGCCCGAACAGCGCGTAGGGCACTGCCGGGTCCGCGAGGCGATGCAGGTCGGCAAGTTCCTTGGCCAGGGCTTCGGCGAGGTGATGCGGGTCGACGGCGAACGGCTCGTCCGCACGGGTGCCGCGGCCCGGCAGTTCCACCGGGTGGATCGCGATCGCATCGGGCACGAGGAAGGACCAGCGCGCGTAGATCGCCGCGCTCGCCCCCGAATAGGGGATGCAGAACAGGCGGACCGGTGGGGCGGACGGGGTCACGCCGCGTCCGCTCCGCCGGCCTGCGCCTCCGCGTTCCCGTCCATGTGCCGGCGGAGACTCAAGGGGCGCATGTCGGTCCACACCTCGTCGATGTAGGCGAGGCACTCCTTCTTGAAGCCGGACTTGCCGACGGCGCGCCAGCCCGCCGGGATCTCCTTGAATTCCGGCCAGATCGAGTACTGCTCCTCGTGATTGATCACCACGAGGAAGGTGATGTCATCGCGGTCGAAGATCACGGCATCGCCTCCTGTTCTTCATTCCCGGTCGAAGCCTGTTCGAGAGCGACCCGCTCTCCGCCCCGGCGCTGATGCACCGCAGGCGAGAGAAGCGACGACGCCTCGTGGTCACTGTCGTGACCGCGTCGGCTTGGTTGCACCGGGATGACGAACGGCGGCGTCGGAAATTCAGGTGCGACGCCATTTTTTTTGTGGGACGGCACAGTGTGCCGGTGCGCTTGGCTGTCCGATGAGGCCAAGGAGGTGCTCACGGCATTTTAGGCGTCACAATAGAATCTGGCTCTCCAGGCTTGATTTCGCAGACGCATCCGAGGCGCTCGATCTGCCTCACGAGCGCCCTGGCGTGGGTGGTCGGTGCAGCCTTGCGGCCGTGATCGGGCCCGGAATCGATGGAAGCCGTGCCGGTCTTGAGCATGTGGTCGATTGCAGTGAGCATCGAGGCGGCCAGGGCGCAGATCGCCTTCTTGGGACCGCGCCGACTGCGCAGACGCTGGAACGGCGCCTTGAGGTGGCTCGCCTTCTTGCGAACCCTGCCCGGGCTGCCTGGACCAGGGCCGTCTTGAGCCAGGGCGCGCCTTGCGCAGCCGCGTCGAGGGGCGCTTGCCCGCACTCTTGTCGCTCCTCGGGCACAGCCTGGCCCGGGAGATCAGGTGGCCGGCGGTCGGGAAGCGGTTCATGTCGGGGCCGATCTCGGAGAGAAATACCTGCGCGGTGAGGTCACTGATGCCCGGGATGGTCGTCAGCCGCTTCACCGCTTCCCGGAAAGGGCCGAGGTCGCCCTCCACCTGTGCGTCGATCTCGGCGATCACCCGCCCCAAGCCGTGCAGGCCACGATGAACACCGAACCGGCCAAAGCCCTGTACCGGCAGCGCAAGCAGACCGTCGAGCCGGTGTTCGGCATCGTCAAGGCGGCAATGGGCTTCCGCCAGTTCCTGATGCGCGGGCTGGCGGCGGTCGAAGCCGAATGGACCTTGGTGGCGCTCGCCTGCAACGCCAAGCGGATGGCCAGGCTCTGCCCCGCATGACCGGACACCGCGCCCACCGGCACAGGTTGCCAGGAGCAACCCAAAACACTCATCACCCCTTAACCCGACAGACTGCTAAGCAGACTTGCGTTGGCAGGCCAACGCTTCGTCGTAACCGGGGCAAATTCGCG
>NZ_LABX01000039.1 GCF_001043915.1 Methylobacterium aquaticum
GTCGAGCCGGGGACGGACGCGGCCGACTTCGCCTCCCTCGCCGGGGCGACCATGGCGGAGTTCGCCGGATTGATGGCGGCGCCCTTCGCGCATCTCGGGATGAGCTGGGGCTTCGGCCCGGGGACGGCCGGACCGCCCGATCCCCAGGAGGCGGCGGCGGCCGAGACATTACACCCGGCGCCACCCGGTGCGGCCCGACCCGAAGCGCCGCCGCGCCGGGATGCGTCCCGCCCGGCGCCGCCCGCCGGTTCCTCGACCCCGGCCTCCGCCGCCCCGGCGGAGGAGCGGCCGCGCACGGCCTCGCTGTCCCTCAACGAGCACGCCGCGTTCCGGGAGATCGCCCGGGCGCTCGGCGCGCGGTTCGCCGGTGACCCCGAGGGGGCGGACGCCGCGCCGCACCCGGCCCCGCAGGGCGGACCGGCCCGGGGCGCGGTGACGCCCTTCCGCGGCGCTCAGGGCCAGGGCCCGTGCCAAGCCCTGGCCCGGCTTCCGGAGCGGGGCACGGACGCGGTGCTCGCCCGCCTCATCGAGCGCCTGCCGGTCGGCCTCCTGGTCCATCGCGGCGAGGAGGTGCTGCTCGCCAACCGCCACCTCCTGACCCTGGCGGGCTACGACAGCCCCGAGGCCCTGGCGGCGGCCGGCGGCCCGGGAGCGATCTTCCGCGGCCGCGACCCCTCCGCCGCGGCCGGCCCCGGCGAGGGCGCGCCGATCGCCCTGGCGAGCCGGACCGGCGTCAGCGTGCCGGTCGGGGTCAGCGGCAGCGTGATCGAATGGGACGGCGCGCCTGCGAGCCTGCTGACGATCCGCCGCCTGCCCGATGCCGACCCGGCCCAGTCGCTGGCGGCGGCCGAGGCCCATCTCGCCCACCGCGACGCGAATCTGCGCGAGACCTCGGCGATCCTCGACGCGGTCACCGACGGGGTGGTGGTGCTCGACGAGGAGGGCCGCGTCATCGGGATGAACCGCGGCGCGCAGGACCTGCTCGGCACCGATCCGCGCGAAGTCGCGGGCGAGCCGCTGATCGGCCTCTTCTCCCCCGAGAGCCGACCGGCCGCCCAGGCCGCCCTGCTGCGGGCGAGCGCGGGGGCCACCGCGACGACCGGCGACGAGGTGCTGGCGCGGGGGCCAGACGGCCCGCTGCCCCTCGTCCTCACCCTGGCGCCGGTGGCGAGCGGGCCGCAGCGCCGCGTCGCCGCGGTGCTGCGCGACGTCTCGGCCTCCCGGCGCACCGAGGCCGAACTGGTCCGGGCCCGCCGCGAGGCCGAGCGCGCCAGCGCCCAGAAATCCGACTTCCTCGCCACGATCAGCCACGAGGTCCGCACGCCGCTCAACGCCATCATCGGCTTCGCCGAGGTGATGCTGGAGGAGCAGTTCGGGCCGGTCGGCAGCGACCGCTACCGCGATTACCTGCGCGACATCCGCTCCTCCGGCGAGCACGTGGTCAGCCTCGTCAACGACCTGCTCGACCTCGCCAAGATCGAGGCCGGCCATCTCGACCTCGCCTTCGCGGGCATGGCCCTGAACGACCTCGTGGCGGCGTCGGTCGCCCTGATGCAGCCCCAGGCCGCGCGGCAGCGGGTGGTGATGCGAACGAGCTTCGCCGCCGGTCTGCCGGCGGTGCTGGCCGACCAGCGCAGCCTGCGCCAGGCTGCCCTCAACGTGATCTCGAACGCGATCAAGTTCACGGATGCGGGCGGGCAGGTGATCGTCTCGACGGCGGCGACCGATGGCGGCGGCGTCGCCGTGCGGGTGCGCGACACCGGCATCGGCATGACCCCCGAGGAGGTCGAGACCGCGCTCCAGCCGTTCCGCCAGATCGCCACCACGCAGCGCCGCGGCGGCGGAACCGGCCTGGGCCTGCCGCTGACCAAGGCGCTCGTCGAGGCGAACCGGGCCACGTTGCGGATCTCCAGCCGCAAGGGAGAGGGCACGCTGGTCGAAGTGCTGTTCCCGGCCGCGCGGGTGCTCGCATCCTGATCTATCGCTCGGGCGGGCCCGGGCGTAGGCTCCGCTGGCTTCGCGCCCTTCAGGACACGGCCATGCCGCCCCGCCCCGCCGTCATCGCCGCCCTCCTCGGGTTCCTCGCCGGGCCCGCCGCCGCGGCCGAGGGCCTGCCGCTGACCGTGCTCACCGAACGCACCGGGCCGATGGCCGCCGCCGGCACCGCGCTCGCGAACGGGTTGTCCGATTACCTGACCATGCTCGGGCGCCGGGACGGCGGCGTCGGCGGCTTGCCGCTCGCGGTCGAGGAATGCGAGACCGGGGGCGAGCCGGCACGGGCCCGCGCCTGCTACGAGGCGGCGGTCGCCCGGGGCAGCCTCGCGGTGGTTCCCGGCAGCGCCGACGCGGCCCTGGCGCTGCTGCCGCGCCTTGCCGCCGACCGGATGCCCCTCGTCGCCGCCGGCTACGGCCCGGCCGCGATGGCCCGGGGCGACGTGCTGCCCTGGGCCTTCGCGCCGCCGGCCACGGTCTGGGACGCCTTGGGCGCGGCGCTGGCGCATCTCGCGCAAGGCGGCAGCGAGGACAGCCCGCAGGGCCGCAGCCTCGCCTATATCCACCGCGACAGCCCGGCCGGGCGCGAGCCGGAGCCGGTGCTGCGGGCGCTCGCCGCCGAAGCCGGCCTCGCCTTCCGCGCCTACACCCTGCCGGACGAGTCGACGCCGGAGGACGGCGCCTCGCCGTGGCGGGCCGTCCGCGCGGCGGATCCCGATGCGGTCATCCTCGACGCCACCGCCGGCCTCTCCGGCACGCCCCTGCGGGACGCGGCCGCCGCCGGGCTGCCCCTGAATCGCATCGTGACGGTCGGCTGGACCGGCGAGGACGACCTGCTGCGGCCGGGAGGCGGCGCCCGGGATCTCACAGCCAAAGGACTGCGCATCGTGACCTGGCACGCGCCGGGCGACAGCTTCCCGGCCTTCGACCAGATCGACCTCCTGGTGATCGATGCCGGGCTGTCGCGCACGCCCAAGGAGGACAATCCCGGCCCGCTCTACAATCGCGGCGTCTATGCCGGGGTGATCCTGGCCGAGGGGATCCGCAATGGCCAGCGCCTCGCCGGAGGCCCGCGGATCGACGGGGCCGCGATGCGCCGCGGCCTGGAGGCCATCAACCTCGACCCCGTGCGCTGGAAGGAACTCGGCCTCGTGGGCTTCGCCCGCCGCGTCCGCCTCTCCTGCGCCGACCATAGTGGCCGACGTCCGCTCACCATCCAGGAATGGACCGGTGCCCGCTGGGTTCAGGTCGGCGACGAAATCTCGGCCCCGCGGGAGCGCCTCGGCCCGCACCTCGACGCCGCCGTGGCGGCCCAGGCCGAGCGGGTCGCCGCCGAGACCGGGACCGGCGGAGCGAAGCCGCGGGAAGCCTGCCCGGCCGGGCCGCCATAAGACTGCGCGAAATCGTTGCGTTGCGGCATGGCGTCGATCCCGGCCGCATCGATGTCCATGTGACGGTCAGCACGTCCGTCCGGATGGGGACACGTGGCGGGACGACCTTGCGGCGGGCCTCCAGCCCTCGGACAACCCTCGCAAGGGACGTGGACATTCGGGAACGGTGCGGTGCGGGGCTATACTCCGGACCGGCATTTTCCTAGTCCGTGCACGGCACGGACGCTTCGATGTCCCAACTCCGTGCACGGCACGGACGCTTCGACATCCTAGCTCCGTGCACGGCACGGACGCTTGGCTAAGTCCGTGCACGGCACGGACGCCTGGACCGCCCGCCGCCCTCGCTCACCCCCGGCAGGAGACAAGACCCCGCGATGACCACCACCGCCCAGAGCCGGCCCGGGGCCGCGCCGCCGACCGCCGCCGACGGCCTCGCCTCGACGAACCCGACCATCGCCGCCTACGACAACAAGGCTCGCATCAAGGCCATCATCGGCTCTTCGTCGGGCAACCTCGTCGAGTGGTACGATTTCTACGCCTATGCCTTCACGGCGATCTATTTCAAGGACGTGTTCTTCCCGGGCGCCGACCCGACGGTACAGCTCATCAACACCGCGGCGGTGTTCGCCATCGGCTTCCTGATGCGGCCGATCGGCGGCTGGCTGTTCGGCCGCGTCGCCGACCGCTACGGTCGCAAGACGTCGATGCTGATCTCCGTGATGATGATGTGCGCCGGCTCGCTCGTCATCGCGATCCTGCCGACCTACGCGCAGATCGGGATCTTCGCGCCCATCCTGCTGCTCTTCGCCCGCATGGCGCAGGGCCTGTCGGTCGGGGGCGAGTACGGCACCTCGGCGACCTACATGAGCGAGGTGGCCCTGAAGGGGAAACGCGGCTTCTACGGCTCGTTCCAGTACGTCACGCTGATCGGCGGCCAGCTGCTGGCCTCCCTCGTCGTGGTGCTGGTGACGCTCAGCCTCGACGACAAGGCGATGACCGCCTGGGGCTGGCGCATCCCGTTCCTCATCGGCGCCGCGGCGGCGGTGGTCGCCCTCTACCTGCGGCGCTCGCTGCACGAGACCTCGACCGCCGAGACCCGCACCTCGCGGGAGGCCGGCAGCATGGCGTCGATCTGGCGCAACCATCGCCGCGCCTTCCTCACCGTGCTCGGCTACACCGCCGGTGGCTCACTGATCTTCTACACCTTCACCACGTACATGCAGAAGTACCTGGTGAACACGACCCATATGGACAAGAAGACCGCCAACCTGGTGATGACGGCCGTATTGTTCACCTACATGGTGGCGCAGCCGTTCTTCGGGATGTTCGCCGACAAGTTCGGCCGCAAGACGGCGATGCTGCTGTTCGGGGCGTCGACCACGCTGCTGACGGTGCCGCTGCTGCACGCGATCGCCGGAGCGCAGAACCCGTTCCTGGCCTATGCCCTCATCACCGCGGCATTGCTCTGCGTCTCGTTCTACACCTCGATCAGCGGGCTGGTGAAGGCCGAGATGTTCCCGGCCGAGGTGCGGGCCCTCGGCGTCGGCCTGTCCTACGCCATCGCCAACGCGCTCTTCGGCGGCTCGGCCGAGTTCGTCGCCCTGACCTTCAAGGAGGCGGGCTTCGAGACCACGTTCTACTGGTACGTGACGGCGATGTGCGCCGTGGCGTTCCTGGTTTCGCTCCAGATGCCCGACAGCCGCCGCTCCGGCTACCTCCAGGGCGACGGCACCGCGTGAGGCGGGGGGGCCGGCGCATCCGCGGGATGCGCCGGCCTTCGCCGTCACGCGAACAGGCGCTCCTTCTCGAGCCCCTTGTACAAGTCCGCGACCTGGGCGCCGTAGCCGTTGTAGATCAGCGTCGGGACCCGCTCGTCGGTGCCCAGCACCCGCTCGCTCGCCTGGCTCCAGCGTGGATGCGGGACCGCCGGGTTCACGTTGGCCCAGAAGCCGTATTCCGAGGCTTGCAGGCCCTCCCAGAAGGTCTTGGGCCGCTCCGCCGTGAAGGTGATGCGGTTGATCGACTTCACCGACTTGAAACCGTATTTCCACGGCACGGCGAGGCGGAGCGGCGCCCCGAACTGGTTGAGCAGCGGCTTGCCGTAGACGCCCGTCACCATGAAGGCCAAATCGTTGTTGGCCTCGGCCATCGTCAGCCCTTCGGTATAGGGCCATGGATAGAAGAAGGCCCGCTGACCCGGCGCCATCGCCTTGTCCAGGAAGGTCTGCATCTGGATGTACTTGGCGTCGCCGGTCGGCTTGGCGAGCGCCACCAGGGCGGAGAGCGGGAAGCCGGTCCACGGCACCGCCATCGACCACGCCTCGACGCAGCGGTGGCGATAGAGCCGCTCCTCCAGCGCCATCTTGCGCACCAGATCCTCGAAGCCGATCTCGAACGGCTTCTCCACCAGCCCGTCGATCTTGATCGTCCAGGGCTGGGGCTTGAGGGCGTTGGAGCCCGGCGTCACCGTCTTGTTGGTGCCGTACTCATAGAAGTTGTTGTAATCGGCGCTGTAACGCTCCGGCGTCACCGCCCGGTCGAGGGTAAAGGCCGGGTTCCGCTTGGCCGGGTAGAGATCGGCGGTCTTCACCGCGCCGGTCCCCTCCCCCGGCACGGCGGCCGAGGCCGGCCCAGCGGCGAGCGAGGCGGCGGCCATCCCGAGGCTAGCGCCGAGAAGCGCCCGGCGGTTCAGGAAGACCGCTTCGGGCGTCGCGAGGCGCTCGGGCATCTCCCAGCCGCGTTTGACCTTGATATGCATGGATCTGTCCCTCGACAGCAAAACGTGCTGCCGAGATCGGGGCGAACGGCGCTTGACGCAAGTCACGGTTCAGCGAGGCCGGCGCCTCGCAATGTCGCGAGACGACCGGCGTCCGGATCTGGCTCGGGCGCAGACAGGGGCGCAGCATCGTGCAATAGACCCCCATGCCCACGAAGAAATCGAAGCAGACCGCTTTCACCGTCGCCGTCTCGGCGGCCGACGACGGGGCCAGCGCCCCAGCCCTTCGGGTCTACGTCGCCATGGCGAGCGATCCTCTCGCAGCCGTAGCGGCCGTGCAGGCGGTGGCGCCGGACGCGGCGGTGGAGCTGAGCGGCACCCTCTCGGACCGCCTCGCCGCACGGCTGAAGCTGCGCCCCGGCGAGGTGAAGCCGATCTGACGCGGGCGGCGGCGCTCCCCGGTCACGCCGCGGCGAACAAGCCGCGTGCCCGCTCGACGAGTTGCGCCGCCGCATGGGCCGGATACGGCTCCCGGGTGCCATGTCCCCAGACCGGCCCCGGCCAGGCCGGATCCGAGCGGAACCGCCCGATCACGTGGACGTGAAGCTGCGCCACCATGTTGCCGAGCGCCCCGACATTCACCTTGTCGGGCTTGGCGAGCGCCTGCATCACGCCGATCGCCAGGCGGGTCTCGTCCATCAGCCGGGCGGCATCCGCAGGCGTCAGGTCGGTCAGTTCCGACACGCCGGGCCGCCGCGGCACCAGGACGAACCAGGGGAAGCGCTTGTCGTCGAGCAGCAGCACGCTCGACAGGGCGAGGTCGCCCAGCGCGATGGTATCGGCGGCGAGCCGCGGATCGAGGGTGAAATCGCTCATCGGGTCCGTCAATCGGCTCCGTCAATGCGCCATCAGCACCGGCATGGCGGCATGGGCGAGGATGTGGCTGGTGGCACCGCCAAAGATCATCTGGCGCAGGCGGCTCTGGGTGTAGGCGCCCTTGATCAGGAGATCGCAGCCGATTGCCTCGGCCTCGGTCAGGAAGATCTCGCCGACGGTCCGGCGGCCGGCCGTGAGCGTGCGCCCCTGCGCCGACAGGCCGCCGCGGTTGAGGGCGGCGGCCATCTCCTCGGCGCTCGGGCCCGGAACCATGCCGGCATCGACCCCCAGCACCTCGATCCGGGACGCGGCGCGCAGGAACGGCGCCGCGAAGGCGACCGCACGCGCGGTCTCGGTCGAGCCGTTCCAGGCGATCACCACGGTCTCGCCGAGGCTCGCGGGGGCCCGCGGCGGGGGGGGGGTGAAGCGGCGCCCCCCCCCCCCCAACCCCCCCCCCCCGGGGGGGGTGCGGGGGGGCCCCCCCCCCCCCCCCCCCCCCCCCCCCCCCGGGGGGCGCGAAAACCCCCCCCGCGCGCCCCGGGAGCCCGCCCCCGGGGGGGGGCGCGGCCCGCCGCCGCCCCCCCCCCCGCCGTGACGCCGAGGACGCCTACCGCGAGGCGTTGCTGGCGCTCCATCGCGGCCTCGACCGCACGGACGGTCGGCGGGTGATGGGCGAGGATCTGGCAGGCTTCCTTGCCCGGCATCCCGCCTACGCCGTCCTGGCCCAGCCGCTCGACCGCTTCTTCCGGGCCTCCCGCGAGGTCTTCTTCGGCCGCGATCCGTCGCTGGCGCAGCGGACTTGCCCGTTCCCCGACCTCGTCGCGACCGCCCGCCGCCTCGCCGTGGCGGAGCGGGCGGCGAAGGCGGGAGGGCGGTCATGACCGCGTCCCTGATGGCTCTCGTCGGCCGCTTCGGGGTGACGGCCCCGGCCTGGCTGTGGCTGCTCCCGCTGGCGCTGCTGCCGCTCGCCGCTTCGGCGCAGACGCGCATCCCGGTGCCCTCGCTGGCCCTGGTCCCGGCCGACGGGCTGTCGCGCCTCGTCGATGCGGTGCTGACGCTCGCCGGCATGGCGGCGATCGGGCTCCTGATCCTCGCCCTCGCCGGACCGCACCTCCTCGGCGAGAGCCTGGTGCGGACCGGGGAGGGGGCTCAGATCTCGCTTCTCATCGACCGCAGCGGCAGCATGAACGAGACCTTCGCGGGCAGGCAGCCGTTGGGGCTTGAGGAATCGAAGGCCGCCGCCTCGCGGCGGATCCTCGAAGGATTCGTCGGCCGCCGGGCGCACGATCTCGTCGCGGTATCGGCCTTCTCGACCTCGCCGATGGCCGTGCTGCCGATGACCGACCGTCACGAGGCCGTGCGGGCGGCCATCCGGGCGATCGACCGGCCGGGCCTGGAGGCGACCAACGTCGCCCGCGGCCTCGGCCTGGCGCTGGCGCAATTCGGCCCGGGGGCGCCGGACGCCTCCCGCGTGCTCCTCCTGGTCTCGGATGGCGCCGCGGTCATCGACCGGCGCATCCAGCCCCTCCTCCGGGAGGAATTCGCCAAGATCCACCCGACCCTGTACTGGCTTTTCCTGCGCACGGCCGGGGCGCCGGGCCTCGGCGACCGCCCGGCGGGCGAGGATACGCCGCAGGCGGCGCCCGAGCGCCATCTCGACCTGTTCTTCAAGAGCCTCGGCGTGCCCTACCGCGCCTTCGAGGCCGAGAACGCCCGGGCGGTGGAGGAGGCGATCCGCGAGATCGACCGTCAGGAACGCAAGCCGATCTCCTACACCGAGCGGCGTCCGCAGCGCGATCTCACCGGGTACGCCTACGGCCTCGCCGCCCTGGCCATGGGGCTGCTCCTCGCGGGCAAGCTCGCCGAGACCGGCCTGGCGACTCGCGTCGCCGCGCCCCGCCCGGCGGCCTCCCGCGAGACCAGGCGTGCCGCATGACCACCCGTCGTCCTTCCCTTGCTGGCGTCCTGCGGCGGGCCTGGAGGCCCGTTCGACCGGTGCTGATCGTCGCCCTGCCGCTTGCCGGCCTCGTCGGAGCGCTCGCCTGCGCCGGCCTCGCCTGGCGCGATGCGCGCGCCAACCACGCCATCGCGGCTCTCGCGGCCGGCCATGACCGCCCGGTCGCCGCCGATGCCGTCCCCGAATTGCTGCTGGCCCGCATCCGCTTCCTCGCCGCCCGCGAACGCCTCGACGAGGTCGAGCCGCTGATCGCGGCTCTCGACGGCCGCGGCTCACCGGCCCTGCGCGCGCTGGCGCAGATCGCGCTCGGCAACGCGCGGCTGCGGCAAGCCTTTGCCAAGCTGGAAGCGGGAGACCTGGAACCCGCCACGCCGCTCGTCGGGCTCGCCCGGCACGCCTATCGCCGCGCGCTCACGCTCCGGCCCGAAGCCTGGGACGCCAAGTTCAATCTCGACGTCGCCTCGCGCCTCGTGCGCGACTTCCCCGAGCGCGGGCGCGAGCAGGGGGAGGAGATGCCCGCCGACCCGAAGAAGATCTGGACCGACATCCCGGGCCAGCCGCGGGGGCTGCCGTGATCCCGGTTCCCCTCGCGCGGCTCGCCGCCGACACGCGCGGCCGGTGGCTCGTCGGGGCGTTCGCCCTCACGGCGCTGACAGGCGTCGCGCCACACCTCTCCGTCACCGGACAGCGCGTCGAGGCCGTGGTGGTGATCGACATCACCGGCAGCATGAATACCCGCGACGAGCGCCTTCATGGCAAGCCGGTGAGCCGGCTCGACAAGGCCAAGGCGACCTTGCGGGGGCTCGCGGCGTCCCTTCCTTGCGGCTCGCGCCTCGGCCTCGGGCTGTTCGCCGAGCGGCGCACCTTCCTGCTGTTCGAGCCGATCGAGACCTGCGCCGATTTCGCCGCCCTCGACGGCGCCCTGGCGGGTCTCGACTGGCGCATGGGCTGGGAGGGCGACAGCCGGATCGCCGCCGGCCTCTTTCGGGCGATCGGGCTGGCAGCGGATCTTCACAGCGACCTCGTCTTCGTCACGGACGGGCACGAGGCGCCGCCTCTGCCGGCCCGCGGCGGCCCCGCCTTCGAGGGCAAGCCCGGCGCGGTGCGTGGGCTGATCGTCGGGGCCGGCGGCCATTCCCCGTCGCCGATCCCCCGCTACGACGATCGCGGCCGCGAGATCGGCTTCTACGGGGCGGATGACGTGCCGCACGAGAACCGGTTCGGCCCGCCGCCGCCGGATGCGGAGACGCGGGAGGGCTACAACCCGCGCAACGCACCCTTCGGTGCCAGCGCTGCTCCCGGCCAGGAGCATCTCTCCTCGGTGCGCGAAACCTATCTGCGCGGGCTCGCGGCCGAGACCGGCCTTGCCTATGCGCCCCTCGACGCGCCGGGGGGCCTCGTGGGCGCCCTCACGGCGGCGGCGACGCCGCGGACGCGCCCGGTCCGGCTCGACCTGCGTCCGGTCCTCGGTGGCTCGGCGCTCGCCGCCCTCCTCGTCCTGTTCGGTCTTCTGCCCTGGCACGCCCGCCTGCGCGAGACCGTCTCCCGCCTTCGTCACGGAGCGTAAAGCATGCGTCGGTTCCACGATTCCCTGTTCGGCGGCCTCCCCGTCATGGCGACGCTGGGTGTCGCCATGACGGTCGGCGTTGCGACGGTCGCCCTCGCTCACGGGCCGACCCCGCAGAAGATCGAGGCCACGGTCACCATCGCGGCTCCGCCCGACAAGGTTTGGGCGATCGCCGGCAAATTCGCGGGCATCGCCGGCTGGAACCCGCTTGTCGCGAGCGGCACGAGCAAAGGCGACGGCACCAAGAATGGCGACACCCGGACCCTGACGCTCAAGAACGGGGGCGTCCTGCACGAGAGCCTCGACGAATACGACGCGGCCCGGCGCAGCTACTCCTACCGCCTCGACGATCCCGACCTGAAGGCCCTGCCGGTTTCGTCCTACTCGGCGACCCTCACGGTGACGCCGGAGGGGGCGGGCAGCAAGGTCGCCTGGTTCGGGCGCTTCTACCGTGGCGATACCGGCAACGAGCCGCCGGAGGAGTTGAGCGACGACGCCGGCCGGACGGCCATGAAGGCTTATTTCGAGGCCGGGCTCGGCGGGCTGAAGGCCAAGGTGGAGGGCGGCCCGTGAGGGCGCTCCTCCTCGCCGGATTCCTGTGCGTGCCGGCCGTCGGGCCGGCAAGCCTCGCGGCCGAGATCTATGTCGCGAGCCAGGATGGCGGGGTGGTGTCGCGCATCGATCCCGCGTCCCCCCGGGTGATCGCGACCATCCTGGTCGGTCCCGGCCCGGCGGGCCTCGCGACGGGGCCGGGGGGACGGGTCTACGTCACCCATCCCGACCACAAGGCGATCTCGGTGATCGACGGGCCCGCCGGACGGGTGATCGCGCGCCTGGACCATCCGGGATCGCCTTTCGGCATCGCCGCCGCGCCCGACGGATCCGCGCTCTATGTCGGCGACTGGCGCCGGGGCGAGGTGGTGCGGCGCGACCCCCGGACCGGCGAGGCGGTGGGCCCGGCCGTGCCGGTTCCCGATCCCGCCGGCCTCGTCCTCGACCGCCTGGGGGCCCGCCTCTACGTCGCCGACCGCGAGCATCGCCGGATCGTCGCGATCGACACGGCCGGGATGCGGGTGAGCGGTACCGCGCCCGCCGGCGAGGGCCCTTTCGCGGTGGCGCTGAGCCCCGATGGGGAGCGGCTCTACGTGGCGAATGTGCGCAGCAACGACCTCACCGTCATCGACACCCGGACGCTCGCCCCGGTCGCCACCGTGCCGGTCGGGGCGATGCCCTACGGCGTCGCCGTGACGGCGGATGGGCGCACGGTCGTGGTCAGCCGCCAGCATGCCGGCAGCGTCGCCCTTGTGTCCGCCGATCGCCTGGCGCCGGACGGCGAGGTCGCGGTCGGCCGCTACCCCGAGGGCGTGCTGGCCCTGGAGGATGGCCGCGTCGCGGTTGCCAACTGGTTCTCGGGTGATCTGTCCTTCGTCGATCCGCGGTCGCGCCGGGAGCTGGCGCGGTTGCCCCTGGCGGACGGCCCCCGCGGCCTCGCGGTCTCCCTCCGATGACGCCCGGATCGACGGCCGTCAGGGGAGCCGCCGCCCTCGTCCTCGTGGTGCTGACGGCGTGCGGCGACGAGCCGGCCCGGGAGGAGGGCCATCACGAGGCGTCTGCCGCCATCGTCGCTCGCCGCGACGATGGCGCCCGGTCCGACTGGCTGACGCCGGACGACCGCACCGATCCCGCCCGCTGGCTCGCCGCCCGCGCCGCCGGGCGGACGCTGCCGCCGGACGATGCGGCCGTGGCGAGATTGCAGGCGGTCTTGCGAGATGTCTTGGCGCGGGCCCGGCCGCACTTCATCGAGGATCCGCGCATGATCGCCAATCGCACGGCGCAGGTGGCCGGCATGATGACGAACGCGCCGGCGCCCGACACGCTGATTGCGGGGCTGACGGCGGTGGCGGCTCCCACGGGGCGTCGGCAACTCTACGGCAGTCTGTGCCAGCAATACGTGACCCTGCGGGCTGGCGGAGCCGATCATGACGCGGCCCTCGCCCGCCTCCGGGACAGTTACGGGGCGCAAAGCCCGAGTGCGCCGACAGCCCGGTGAATGCTCGGCCTGCCGGATATCTGCCCACCAGGCGCGAGGGAGAGGGATGCCATGCCCGACCGCAGCGTGCTCGTCGTCGACGATCACCCTCTCATCTTGCAGGCCTGCGGCATGGTGTTCGAGGAAGCGCACGCGGCCGTCTACTGCGCGGGCGATGTCGAAGAAGGCTATCGCTGTTTCGTCGCGAACCGGCCGACGGTCGTGGTGGCGGACATGACCTATCGCGACCGCCCTCTCTCCGGGTTCTCGCTGATCGCGCGCATTCGCGCCGTCGCGCCGGAGGCACGCATTCTCGTGTTCAGCATGAACGATGATCCGATCGTCGTCGCCCGCGCCCTGGCCGCCGGGGCGACCGGTTACCTGCTCAAGGACACCACGACATCCGACCTGCTGGCGGCCTTCCATCGGGTGCGCGCGGGGATGGTCTCGATCGACCATCGTCTTGCCGTCACGCGAGGGGACGCGGTCCGGCATCGATTCCGCCACCACACAAGGAGTCTGTCTTGATCGTCCATGCCATTTCTCTGTTCGCCCTCGTGCTCACCGCCGCCGAGACCGCCGATGGTCCGAGGCCGGCCGACACGGCCGCGGTCAGCAACGACGCCGTCAAGCTCGCGGGTCTGGTCCGGTTCGTGGTCGAGTCCTGTCCCGGCACGAAACCCGATTACGCCCGGTTCCGCGAGGTCGTGGAACGGCTCGGCACCGACCTCGCCGCCCTGTCCCACGGCGAGCCGCTGATCCGCTCTGCCGCCTACACCCAGGTCTACCAGAAGGACCCGGAGGCGAGCTGCCGCAAGGCGCAGGAGAGTTTCGGCCCGAACGGGACGGTGGTGCCGGGCCTGCTCGGTCCTGGCTGACCGGTCACCGAGTGCGGCGAGCCGCATCGCGCAGGGCGTCGACGAGGGCGCCCTCGAGCAGCAGGGCCGAGCCGTAATGGAACTCGCCGTCGTAGGGGCGGCGGGAATTCATCGACAGGGATGCGCTCTGCATCGCGATCAGGCTGCCCCCGGCATCGAACAGGCCGGAGCCGGACCCGCCATAGCCGTTGTTGCAATCGTGCCGGGCCTGCCGGATGCCGTCCTCGCCGGGCGGGTCGATCTGCCGGATGGCGCAGGTTTCGAGGCTTGTCGCGCTGCCGAAATTCTCGTGGCCGGCCGGCGAGACCATCGTCACCGCGATGGTCTCGCTCCCGGTTCGCAGCCCGGCCGGCGCGTCCGTGACCGGCTGCGCGACCGCTGCCGTGACCGGTTCCTTGAGGTGGAGCAGCGCCCAGTCGTCCGTGATGTGCAGCGCCTCCGCGCCGGGCCGGACCCCGAGTTGCAGGCTGTCCGGCTCGAAATCGTAGTTGCGGCCGGCGATCTGGAAGAAGCAATCGGCCACCGCGCGGGTGACCTCGAGCCGCCGGCTGCGAAAGTTGTGGGCATTGAGCATGACGACCCGCGGCCCGGCGATCAGCCAGGCGGCGGCGGCCCGCTTCGGCACGCCCGAAGCGTCGCGGCAGAAGAGGACACCTGCACCGGGGAACCGGGCGAAATCCGCGCCCGTCATGGCCCGACGGCCATCCTGCGGATAGAGCGCGGCCAGCCGTCCCTCGCCGGCCGAAGCCGGTCCGGACAGGGCGGTGCCGACCGCGACCGCAACCAAGATGGATCGTCCCGAATGGGTCATGGCCGCGACCACCTCGAAGTCTTGCGCCGAGATACCTCAGCCTAGAGCACTGGCCGATCACGGTGCAATCGGGCAGTGCTCTAGGGATGTGATTTTGCCGCATTGTCTGCGAGCAACCGGTGTCCACTTGGTCGGAAAATGCTCGGGCTGACGCTGATGAAGAAGGCGCGGTGCTGAAGCGTCAACCTGGAGCAGTGACGCAGAGCGGCACAGTCATACCAACGGTCGAAAGAAAACGACCTTTGGTTCCGTTCTCCAATTTTTGCTCAGCCTTTGACTGAGTATCGAAAATTTGAGATGGTTCATCGGTCCGATGCGTCAGCATCTTGGGCCGATGGTATCACTCGTGGGACAGTAGATTTTTGACGTGCGCGACCCGCTCGGCCGCTGGAAGCATGCGGGTGTTGATCGCAACCTGCTGGATGAGGAACTGGCCGGAGCCGACAATTGTGCCGATGTAGACCGACACCGAATGCGTTCCTTTCGCCGTGCAGACGATCCGGATGCGCCTCGTCTTGCCGTCCTTGGCCTCACATTCCGTCCCATCAGCCGTGATGCGCCGGAACAAGGATGAGGTCTCACCCATCGTCTGAGCGTCGCTGGCACCGTCCGATGTCGAGACGAGCAGTGGTCGACCGGCTTCGGTGAGCAAAACGTGACTCTCCCAATCGATGGCTCGGGTTTCGGTCGACCAGAGTGCCACGACGAGTGCAGGAACCATTTTTTTGATTAACACGTCGCCTCCATGTTGAAATGTCGCGATGCTTGCTCGAGCAAGGATTGACGAAAAACAAGCAAGATTGGCTGTGTATGCAATCTTCCTCTCAAGAAATAGATTGCGCATATCGATGTGGATTGTCGATGGGTGCCGGTGTCTGCCATCGGCCCGCTCGTCCTCGGGGCGGGCGATTGAGGACCAACGATTTCAAAAGACGAAGTCGGATGTGTCTGTCCAACCGCGCGACCTTCTTCAAGGCTCATGGACGCCCGTCCCTCGGGACGAGACCGCGGCTGTGGAACATGCGCAGCTAGGATGCCGATTATTCCCGTCGAGCGTGTTCCGAGTTTCACGCCATGAACAAGGGGCGGCACAGCGATCCTCACCCGTCGACAGGCCGTGCGATGGCTGGGCTGTTACAGCGATGCCTTCGATGCAAGACGGTTAGTCTCGTTCAGGCGCATCTCCTGACGATATTTCATGGTCGGCCGCCGCGTGCAACAAAAACGAGATGCAATGGTTTTATTATGATTTTATTATCATAATGTTTCGTTCGATTTCTCGAGCATGAGCCGTTGCAATATGGAAATTAGTGGTGCTACCGTTTGTCTAGGCGCCGGCAGGTAAGCTTGTCGTCTGCCCGATAACAAAAACCATGAGGAAACGGGAGGGCTCTCCATGCGCCGATGTCGCGCGGAGACCGCATGAGCGCCTGTGCGCTGCGCGGACGCACCGGCGACCGGCCGCAACGGCAAGACGGATCCGCCCCACACGCCATGTCCCAGAGAGATCATCATGAGTGACGAGACCACGCAGGCGCCGTGCCTGTGCGACTATGCGGCCACGGTTTGGCCGCGACGGGACATTCTCACGGCCGGCATCGCGCTGCTGATCGCTCCGACAACTCCGGCCCTGGCGGTAGGAGAGCCCGGCGCTGGCGCGCCCCCCGCCAGGGCGCCCAATCCGAAGGCTCTGCGGCCTCAACCCGGCGACCGCTTCGCGTATCTCAGCGGCGAGAACAAGGACAAGCCGGTGATGGCGGCCGACATCAAGATCGGCGATCCGCCTCGCCTCGCCTATCCCGTCGACCCGGCCACCGAGACCATCCGCAGCGGGTCGCGCGTCAACCAGGTTCTGCTGATCCGCACCGATCCCTCCGCCCTCACGCCAGCCACGGCGCCGCGGGCCGCAGGTGGCATCGTCGCATACTCGGCGATCTGCACCCACAACGGCTGCCCGATCACCTTGCTCGACGGCGACAACCGCTCGGTGGTCTGCACCTGTCACGGCTCGCGCTTCGACCTGGCGGATAACGGTGCCATCCTGACAGGTCCTGCCACCCGTCGCCTCGCTGGCCTGCCGGTGGCCGTCGCGGACGGTTTCGTCACCGTTGCTGGCGCGTTCACCGGCGCGCTCGGTGCGGCCACTTCACAATAAAATCTCAGCGCGGGAACCGTGCGATACCGGAGGAAAACGCCATGTTGCGCTCGCTGTCCCTGGCTTTGCTCTCGACCGTCATGATCCCAACACTGGGTTTGGCGGAACCTTTGAAAAGCTATACCCCAGTCACTCAGGAACGGCTGTCCAACCCGGAGCCGGAGAACTGGCTGATGGCCAAGGGCAACTACGCCGGCTGGAGCTATACCCCGCTCGATCAGATCTCGGCGAGCAACGTCAAGAACCTTCGCCCGGTCTGGAGCTATTCGACCGGCGTCACGTCGGGCCATGAGGCGCCGCCGATCGTGAACAACGGAGTCATGTACGTCGCGACCCCCTACAACCAGGTGATCGCGATGAACGCGAAGACCGGCGACTCGGTCTGGCGCTACAAGCGCGATTTTCCCGAGGGCTTCAGCGCCTTCCACTATACCAATCGCGGCGTCGCGCTCTGGGGCGACAAGGTCTTCGTCGCCGGCCTCGACTGCCGCCTGGTCGCGCTCGACGCCAAGACCGGCAAGGTCGTGTGGGACGTCGAGGTCTGCGACTGGACGCAGGGCGCCTACATCACCTCGGCGCCGGTCGCGGTCAACGGCAAGATCATGATCGGCCCGTCCGGGGGCGAGTTCGGCGTCCGCGGCTTCCTGAAGGCGTTCGACGCCGAGACCGGCAAGGAAGCCTGGACGTTCTGGGCCGTGCCGACCCCCGGCCAGCCGGGGTCCGAGACCTGGCCGAAGGACGGGCGCTGGAAGGATGCCTGGAAGATCGGCGGCGGCACGATGTGGATGCCGGGGAACTACGATGCCAAGAACGATGTCCTGTACTGGGGCGTCGGCAACGGCTCGCCCTGGCTCGGCGACCAGCGGCCGGGCGACAACCTCTACGTCGCCTCCGTCGTCGCGCTGAACCCGTCGGATGGCAAGATCAAGAGTCACTTCCAGTATCACTGGAACGATTCATGGGATTGGGCCGCAATGAACGCGCCGACCCTGATCGAGCTCGATCGCGACGGCAAGAAGGTGCCGGCGATGATCAGCGCGCAGCGCAACGGCTACCTCTACCGCCTCGGCCGCTCCAATGAGGGTCAGATCAGCTTTCTCGACGCCCGGCCGTTCGTGAAGAATACGGTGTTCTCCAGCGTCGATCCGAAGACGGGCCGGCCGACTTACAATCCCGCGGGCATTCCGGGTACGGGCCGGGCCGGCACGTACTGCCCGAGCGTGTGGGGCGGCAAGGATTGGCCCTACGAGTCCTTCAACCCGAAGACCGGGATGCTCTACGTCCCGTTCAACGACAACCACTGCATGAAGTACGAAGGCAAGATCCAGGAACGGATCCCGGGGCAGTGGTCCGCCGGCGTCGACATTACCGATATCAAGCTTCTCATCGACAAGGACGCAAAGTATATCGGCGGTATCCAGGCGATCGACGCTAACACAAACAAGGAAGTCTGGCGTGATACCTACGCCAAGTCATGGATGTGGGGATCGATCCTGTCGACGGCGACGGACCTGATTTTCACAGGTGGCACGAGCGACCGAATGTTCCGCGCCTATGACGGCAAGACCGGCAAGGAGGTCTGGAGCTTCAAGACCAATTCCGGTATCATTTCGCCTCCCATTAGCTATGCCATCGACGGCAAGCAGTATGTCGCCGTCGTTTCAGGGTGGGGTGTCGACTCGGCCCTGGTTCAAGGTATCATGGCCGACGAGCACGGCTGGGAGAAGGACATTCCGCAGGGGGGGACCGTTTGGGTTTTCGCAGTCGACGATGACCGAGCGACCGGGAAACGGGCAGCGGCAGGCAATATTATCAAATGAGATGATGATAGATTATAAAAACAAGATATCACTCATTCGAGTACCATAATGCGCACTGCGTGAGTTCTGCGACAGCGGCACCTGATTGCAACGTGATCGGGTGCTGCTGCACAGCATTTTCCGACGAAGTGGAGACCGGTTCGTCGCAGACAATGCGGCAAAACCAACGAGCGAGAGAAGCTTCGCGATTGCAATGCGATCGTGAAGCGCTCAAAGCAGATTTCGCCGAAGTGGTCGCCGGTTCGGCGGCAAAAATCTGCGATCAAACAAGACCCTAAGCAGACGAAGCGTTGGCCTGCCAACGCAAGTCTGCTTAGCAGAAGAACGGCCGCGGGCCGTGCCAGTCGCCGTCGCGGCGCCAGTGCTGGAGCAGCCGCTGGGTCGTCGCGGGGTCACGCCCCAATCCGCCGGGTTGGGCAGGCCGCGCCAGGACGCGACGTGGCTGCGGATCTCGTTGATGAGGCGGCCCGTCGTGTAGGCCTGCTCCGGGGAGGACAGGTCGGACGCATCGCCCAGGGGCATGTCGTCCTGCTTGCCCTTGCCCGTCTGCTTCTTCGGCTTCGGGACGGCCGGCGTGATCAGCTCCGAGCGTCGCCGCCCCTGGATCGGCGGCAGATCGAGCGGCCGGCCCTCCTCGTCGAGGGCGTGATGCTGCGTCGGGGCCTCGTAGGGGGAGTTGAGAATCGGCCTCTCAAAGAACGGCTTCGCCACGCGCCCCTCCCGGCGGCACCCTGTCCGTGCCGGCATCGTGGCAAGCCGTAAGGCCAAGCTCCGGGCGAGGCCAGACCCCGAGGCGCCGCCTGACCACCGATCGTGGAGAGCGTGACCAAGGTGCAACCCTCGCACGAGATGCCGTTGCGGCATCTCAGGCCGCGGCCACGGCTGTGAGCCCGGCGCGGTCGCTGGCGCACCCGAGGCCGCCCGCTTGCGATCGACGATGACCGGGGGCGTCGATCCATCCCGAATTTTCGACGCCAAGCCAGAGGATTGGCGGACCTTCGAGAACGGCACCAAGGGTCGTTTGCTTTCGACCGTTGGCATCACTCCTGCACGCCTGTCGCTGCGCGTGAGGATCGGCCGCTGGGGGTCACTCTGCGGTCACTCTGCGGTCACTCCGCGGGCACTTGCACTCCGACGCACCACCGGACCAGGCTTGCAATCGCGAGACAGGTTGCAGGCGCGCAAGCGCCGGATGGTTTCCCGCGGAGCCAATGGTTTTGAGGCGAGCCAAACGTGTCGGCACGTGCCATCGGACGAAAGCATCCGAACGATCCGCCGGCGGGCCTCGTCGCGCGGGTCGGGACGATGGCGTGCACGGCGTCTCGACGCATCGCCGATCCGAGCGCCGCGTCCGCATCCATCCCGCGTCGATCTGACCGATAGGGGCAAACCATGACCTACAAGGCGCTTTCACTCTGTGCCGTTCTTGCGGTTTTTGCAGCCGGCGAGGCCCATGCCTATCCAAGCTGCACTCAGGCGCCGAAGCGGTCGCCAGAGAGTTCCTTGCCGATCACCATGACGTTCAAGAACATCAGCAATGAGGTGCTGCGGCTGGACTGGGTCGATTTCAACGGCGATCTCAAGAGCTACGGCATGGTGGGTCCCGGGCAGACGAAACGGCAGCCGACCTACCAGGGGCATGTCTGGCAATGGACCCGTCTGCCGGGGACCTGCATCAATCGGTATGTCGCCGGCAAAGACAGCGTTGTGTAGGGGCTCCCTGTCCGGCGTGGCCGAGAAGGACTGATACCAACGGTCGTTGAAAACGACCTTTGGTTCTGTTCTCGAATTTTCGCCAAGATTCTGGCTTGACATCGAAAATTCGAGATGGGTCAACGGCCCGATGCGTCAGCA
>NZ_LABX01000390.1 GCF_001043915.1 Methylobacterium aquaticum
TACCAACGGTCGTAAAAAACGACCCGTGGTTCCGTTCTCAAATTTTCGCTAAGCCTCTGGCTTGGCATCGACAATTCGAGATGGGTCGACGGCCCCGTCGATCCCGGGCCTGCCCGAGATCGAATCGATGCGTCAGCATCTTGGGCCGTTGGTATGACGGCACCGGGGCGTGACCCACCCGCTCCGTCGCCGGCGCGTCGTGGGGGCCGTCATGAGGGCCTTGTCATGGCCCCCGCGAGAGTGCTCAATCCCCCCATGCCCCGCAGCCTCGATCCCGAGACCGTGCCCGCCCCCGAGGCGGCGCCGCGCCAGACCCGGCGCTACGCCCAGAAGCGCGACGCGATCCTCCATGCCGCCGCCGCCCTGATCAACGAGGCCGGGGTGAAGGGCACGACGCTCGCCGACGTCGCCCGCAGCGTCGGGCTGATGACGAACAGCGTGACCTATTATTACCGCCGCAAGGAGGACCTGGCGGCGGCCTGCTTCCTGCACACGATCGGGGTGCTCGACGGGCTGGTGGCCCGGGCCGAGGCGGCGCCCGACGGGCCGGCGCGGCTCACCCGGCTCCTCGACCTCACGGTCGCCCACCGGGCCGCGATGGCGATGGGCGAGGAGCCGGACATCGCCGTGCTCAACGACGTGCGGGCCCTGCCGACGCCTCAGGCCGAGAGCGTGTTTGCCGCCTACAACGCGCTGTTCCGCCGCCTGCGCGGCCTGTTCGACGAGAACGGACTCGACCGGCAGGACCGCAACGCCCGCACCCATCTGCTGCTCTCGGTGCTGCACTCGACCCGGCTGTGGATCGGCCGCTACGAGCCGCGGGACTATGCCCGGGCCGGCGCCCGCATGGCCGACCTGCTCACCCGCGGCATGGCGGCCTCGGGCTCGGACTGGCGTCCGGCCCTGCTGCCCGACCAGGCGCCGTCGGAGGAGAGCGAGGTGTCGCCGGAGGCGTTCCTGCGCGCCGCCACCATCCTCATCAACCAGCAGGGCTATCGCGGCGCCTCGGTGGAGAAGATCTCCGGCCTTCTCAAGGTCACCAAGGGCTCCTTCTACCACCACAACGACAACAAGGACGACCTCGTCGCCAATTGCTTCGCCCGCAGCTTCGCGCAGATCCGGGCGGTGCAGGACGCGGCGGATGCGGGCGGCGGCAGCGGCTGGGACCGGATCTGCACCGCCTCGGCGACCCTGGTGCGCAGCCAGCTCGGCCCCGGCGGTCCGCTGCTGCGCGTCACCGCCTTCAGCGCCCTGCCGGAGGCTCTGCGCACCGAGACGCGCCGCACCATGAACCGCCTCACCGAGCGCTTCGGCTTCTGCCTCGTCGACGGCATGGCCGACGGCTCGGTGCGGCCGCTCGATGCCGGCATCGCCGCCCAGCTCGTCTCCAGCATGGTCAACGCCGCCGCCGAGCTGCCGGCCTGGGTGCCGGGCGTCACGCCGGACAATGCGGCCGACCTCTATGCCCGGCCGCTGTTCCTCGGGCTGTTCGCGCCGGCGGCGCGGTGAGGGATGGGGCTGAAGGTCGGTTCCACCCCTATGGCGAGCGGCCGCCAACGGTCGTCGTCGATGCTGGCGGGATGGGGCAGCGGCGCTGGCTGGCATCGCACCCGCTCATCCCCCGAACCGGTCCCGCCACGCCGCTTGCGCGCCCGCCACCGGCAGGGCGCGCGCCCGGTACACCCCCAACGCCACCGCCCGCGCCAGCACCCGCGCCGCGGCATCGCCGAGGCGCGCCAGATCCCCGACCGGGTCGGCGAGCGGCACGGCGCCGGTAGCGGCGGCAAAGACCAGGTCGCCATCGAGAGGAGTATGGGCCGGCACGATCGCCCGGGCGAGGCCATCCTGCGCCGTGACGGCGAGGCGGCGGGCCTCGGCCTTGGTCAGGCGGGCATCGGTGGCGACCACCGCGATCGTGGTGTTGGCGCCGGGCATCGGCTTTTTCGGCCAGGCGAAGGCGTCGGGCGGGATGGTGGGCGCGGGGCCGAGGCCCCCGAACTCGTCGCCCTCCTCGAACGGCCCGGCCCAGAAATACGGCCCGTCCCCGACCGTGACCCGCCCGAGGGCGTTCACCGCCACCAGCGCCGCGACGCGGGCCCCCGTGCCCTCGACCGGGGCCGAGGCGCTGCCGAGCCCGCCCTTGAGATTCGCCGTGCGGGCGCCGAGCCCGGCCCCGACCGAGCCCATCGCGACCGGATCGGTGGTGGCGGAAGCGGCCGCCGCGAAGCCGAGGTCGCGATAGGGCGGATACCGGCCCCATGCCTTGTCGCCGCCGTTGAGGAGATCGAACAGGATCGCCGCCGGGACGATCGGCACCCGGGCCGGGCCGACCGCGAAGCCGCGGCCGGTCTCGGCGAGCCAGGCGGTCACGCCGGCAGCGGCATCGAGTCCGAAGACCGAGCCGCCGGACAAGACGAGGGCATCGACCCCCGCCACCGTGCGCTCGGGATCGAGAAGGTCGGTCTCCCGCGTGCCGGGCCCGCCGCCGCGGATATCGACCGCCGCCACCGTGGGGGCATCGAAGACGATCGCGGTGACGCCGGACAGCGCTGTCGGATCCTCGGCGTGGCCGACGCGCATGCCGGCGATCTCGGTGAGGCTGCCGCTCACCGCGGCTCGGCCCGGCGCATCAGCTCGGCCAAAGCCGCCTCCTCGGCCGCCGAGAGGGCTTTGGGCGCCACGGCCTTGCGCCGCCGGCCGGCGGCCCAGAGGGCGAGCCCGCCGAGGCCGACCACCAGCACCGGCGTCAGCCACAGCAATGCGGTGTGCCAGGCGATGACCGGACGCAGCAGCACGAACTCGCCGTAGCGCTGCACCACGTAATCGACCACCGCATCGTTGCTGTCGCCCTGGCGCAGGCGCTCGCGCACGATCAGCCGCAGGTCGCGGGCGAGGGGGGCGTCGGAATCGTCGATCGACTGGTTCTGGCAGACGAGGCAGCGCAGGCCGGCCGAGATCGACCGCGCCCGCGATTCCATGCCTGGATCCTTCATCACCTCGTCGGGCTGCACCGCGCCGGCCGCGACGGGGGCGAGCAGCGCGAGGGCGAGGAGGGCAGAGCGCAAGGGGGGGCGGACGGCGCGCATCGGGGTCACTCCGCCGGGACCGAGTGGGACGGCACCGGGCCGGCGGCGTCGCGCAGCGCCGGCTTCAGCGCCGGGGCGCCGACGCGGAAGCGCCGGTCGGTGAGGGAGAGGCCGCCGCCCAGCGCCATCACCACGGCGCCGAGCCAGATCAGCAGCACCAGCGGCTTGTAGTACAGGCGGATGCCGACGCGGCCATCGGCGCCGGTCTCGCCGACGCTGGCATAGATCTGGCTCACCCCGCGGGTCAGCAGGCCCGCCTCGCTCACCGACATGTTGCGCGAGGCGTAGAAGCGCTTGCCCGGCTCCAGCACGCCGACCGGCCCGCCGTCATCCCGGATGGTCAGGTGGGCGACGGTCTCGGTGTAGTTCGGCCCGGTGCGGGGCAGGACGCCTTCGAGCACCGCGACGTAGGGGCCGGCACGCAGCTCCCCGCCGCGCTGCACCGTGGCGAGGGATTCGACGCTCCAGGCCTGGGCGGCGATGCCGATCACCGTGACGCCGACGCCGGCATGGGCCAGAGCCGTGCCCCAGGCCGAGCGCGGCAGGCCGGCGGCGCGGCGCAGCGACAGGCCGACGGTTTTTCCCTTCGCCCGGGTGACGATCTCGAGGATGGCGCCGACCACCAGGTAGGCGCCGAGCCCGATGCCGAGCGGCGCCCCGACCGGCCCGCCCCAGGTCACCGCGATGGCGACGAGCGTGATGGCGAGGGCGAGGGCGAAGCCGACGAACAGCCGCTGGCTCGCCGCCGCGAGGTCGCCGCGCTTCCAGGCCAGGGTCTGGCCGAAGGGCACGACGAGGAGCAGCGGCACCGCGAGCGGCACGAAGGTCAGGTTGAAGAACGGCGCTCCGACCGAGATTTTTTCGCCCGTCAGCGATTCCAGCGCCAGGGGATAGAGCGTGCCGACCAGCACGGTGGCGCAGGCCGCCGAGAGGAACAGGTTGTTCATCACCAGCGCGCCCTCGCGGGAGATCGGCGCGAACAGCCCGCCCTGGCGCAAGGTGGGCGCCCGCCAGGCGTAGAGCGCCAGCGAGCCGCCGATGAACAGGACCAGGATGCCGAGGATGAAGGTGCCGCGGGTGGGATCGGTGGCGAAGGTGTGGACCGAGGTGAGCACGCCGGAGCGCACCAGGAAGGTGCCGAGCAGCGACAGCGAGAAGGTCAGGATGGCAAGCAGCACCGTCCAGACCTTGAGCGCGTCGCGCTTCTCCATGACGACCGTGGAATGCACGAGGGCCGTGCCGGCGAGCCACGGCATCAGCGAGGCGTTCTCGACCGGGTCCCAGAACCACCAGCCGCCCCAGCCGAGTTCGTAATAGGCCCAGTACGATCCCATGGCGATGCCGACGGTGAGGAAGCACCAGGCGGCGAGCGTCCAGGGCCGCACCGCCCGGGCCCAGGCGGCGTCGATCCGGCCCTCGATCAAGGCCGCGATGGCGAAGGCGAAGGTGATCGAGAAGCCGACATAGCCGAGATAGAGCAGCGGCGGATGGATCGCGAGGCCGGGATCCTGGAGCAGCGGGTTGAGGTCGCGGCCCTCCATCGGGGCCGGGTTGAGCCGCGCGAAGGGGTTCGACGTGACGAGGATGAACAGCAGGAACACCGCCGTGATCGCGGCCTGCACGCCGAGGGTGTTGGCCCGCAGCGTCGGCGGAACCGAATTGCGGGCGAGCGCCACCACGGCGCCGAACAGCGCCAGGATCAGCACCCAGAGCATCATCGAGCCCTCGTGATTCCCCCAGACGCCGGAGATCTTGTAGATCAGCGGCTTCATCGAGTGGGAGTTCTCGACGACGTTCTGGACCGAGAAATCGGAGGTGACGTGGGCGTAGGTCAGCGCCCCGAACGCGAAGGCGATGCACGCGAAGGTGACGAGGGCCGCCGGCACCGTGACGCTGCGCAGGACCGGGTCGCCGGTGCGGCTCGCCCAGACCGGCATCACCATCTGCGTCAGCGACAGGGCGAGCGCCAGGGCGAGGGCGAAATGACCAACCTCGATCAGCACCAGGGCGACCTTTCGTTAAGCGTTTGACGTTCATCGGGACGGGAGATCGGTCGACGGCCCTCCCGGCCCGGCGTCCGGCCGCGGCGGATCGCGGGCGTCATCGTAGTCCGCTTCGTCTCCCGCGCCGCCCAGACCTTCCGCCGCACGGGACGGCCTATTGGACGGCGGTCCGCGAGACGGGCGCGGGTTGGGGTTGCGCGGACGCGCCTTGGCTGGACGAGCCGGGGCCCGGCTTGCCGGCGCCTTCCTGCCAGCGGCCCTGCGCCTTGAGGGCGTCGGCGACCTCGCGGGGCATGTAGGTTTCGTCGTGCTTGGCCAGCACCGTGTCGGCGCGGAACGTCCCGTCGGCTTGCAGCACGCCCTCGGTCACCACGCCCTGGCCTTCACGGAAGAGGTCCGGCAGCAGGCCGCGGTAGCGCACCGCCACGGTCGAGCCGGTATCGGTGACGGAAAATTCCACGTGCCCGTCGACCTCGCGCTTGAGCGAGCCGGCCTCGACCAGCCCGCCGAGGCGGAAGCGGGTGCCGGGCGCGACCTTCTGGCTCGCCACCTCGGTCGGCGAGCGGAAGAACACGATCGTGTCGCGCATCGCCGAGAGGACGAGCGCGAGGGCCGCCGCCAGCACGGCACCGCAGACGAGGATAAGGACGGAACGGCGGCGCCGGCGCGTCATGGTGCGGGTCTCACGGCCGGCGGTGGGGGAGGGG
>NZ_LABX01000391.1 GCF_001043915.1 Methylobacterium aquaticum
CGTCTCCTATCCCTATCAGGGCGGCTGGGGCGACCCGCAGGGCAGCATCGACAAGGGCCTGATGACCGGGATGACCCCGGAGATCTTCGACGGCAACGGCTGGCGCAGCCTGTTCGGCGCCAAGAGCCGCGATGCGTTCGGCCCCGACAACAACCGCTTCTGGTATCCACGCGCCTGGGTCGCCCCGAACGGCAAGGTGTTCGGCATCAGCGCCGACAAGATGTGGTTCCTCGATGCGACCGGCAACGGCTCGGTCACCGCGATGAACTTCAAGGAGCCGCAGCGCAACGCCAACTCCGCCACCGACGCGCCGAATGTCGGCCCGAACTCTGCGGCCGTGATGTTCGACACCGGCAAGATCCTGCAAGTCGGCGGCAACGCCTATAGTAACGGCGAGGGCTTCCTGTCGAGCAGCCGCGCCTCGGTGATCGACATCACCAGCGGCGCGCCGGTGGTGACCGACACCACGCCGATGACGTATGGCCGCGGCTGGGCCAATGCCACGGTCCTCCCCACCGGCCAGGTCGCCGTCACCGGCGGCAGCAAGTGGAATGACCGCGGCGACGGCGACACCGTGCTGCAATCGGAGATCTGGGACCCGAAGACCGGTCGCTGGTCGCTCGGCGCCTCGGGCGGGGTCTATCGCGGCTACCACTCGACCGCGGTCCTGATGCAGAACGGCGCGCTGCTCATCGCCGGCGGCGGCGCGCCGGGTCCGGTCAACAACCAGAACGTCGAGGTGTTCTACCCGCCCTACCTGTTCGCCACCGTCAACGGCAAGACCGCCCTCGCCCCGCGCCCGCAGATCGTCAGCCTCTCGACCGTGCAGCTCCAGCACGGCCAGGCGATGCAAGTCGAAATCAATTCGCAGAACGGGCTGTCGCAGGTCGTGCTGGTCGGCCTGAGCACGGTGACGCACAGCTTCAACTCGGGCCAGCGCCGCTACGTCGCCGCCTTCACGCAGGCCGGCACCGCCGTGACCGTGCAGGCGCCGCCCAGCGCCAACGTCGCGCCTCCCGGCTACTACCAGCTCGTCGCGATCGACCAGAAGGGCGTGCCCTCGCCGGGCGTGATCGTGGCGCTCGGCAACGGCGTCGCGGCGCCGAGCCAGGTTTC
>NZ_LABX01000392.1 GCF_001043915.1 Methylobacterium aquaticum
CGACGGCGCGTCCGACCGCGACGCCGCTGGCCTCGGCATCCTTGGCGGATTGGCGGGCGATGGCCTCGGTCTGGCCGGCATTCTCGGCGTTCTGCTTCACGTTGGCGGCCATCTCCTCCATCGAGGCGGAGGCTTCCTCGGTGGACGCGGCCTGCTCGGTCGAGCCCTGCGACAGCTGCTCGGCCGAAGCCGACAGCTCCTGCGACCCCGCCGAGACATTCGCCGCCGCGGCGGAGGCCTCCGTCACCACGAGACGCAGCTTCGCCAGCATCTGTTCGAGGGCGAGGCCGAGCGCGTCCTTGTCGGAGAGACGCCGCGCCTCGACGGACAGGTCGCCGCCCGCGATCGCGGTCGCGATGTCGGCGATCGCCCGCAGGTTCGCGGTCATCGCCCGCAGATTGGCCTGCACCTCGCTGCTGAGGCCGCCGTAATCCTTCGACAGCGTCTTGGAGAAATCGCCGATCGAGGCCGCCGCGAGCACGTCGGAGATCTCCCGGAACGCCTGCTCGACCGCGAGCGCGGTCCCCTGGATCTGCCCGACCTCGTCGCGCCGGCCGGTCTCGAGCGGGGTCGCCAGCTCGGCCAGCTTGCCGCTCACCCGGGTCACCGGGCGGGCCACGGTGCGGATCAGCATGAAGGCGATGCCCGACGCGATCAGCAGGTTGGCCAGGATGCCGAGCACGATCATCTGCGTCGTCGTGTCGAAGGCGGCGGTCTGGGTGTTGCGCCGCGTCTGCATCAGCGCGTTCTCGACGCCGATCACGTCGGCGACCTTGGCGCGCAGCCCGTCCATCGCCTCCTTGCCGGCGCCGGCAATCTCGGTCTGCCGGGCGGCGTCCCGGGTCTCGGCGTTGGCCATCAGGGCGATGCCCTTCTCGGCGACGCCGCCGTGCCACGCCTCCGCCAGCCGGTGGATCGCGTCGAGGCGCTCCTGCTGGGCCGGGTTGTCGGCCGTCAGGGCCTTGGCCTGGCGCCAGTTCGACTCGAAGGTCTCCCAGCCCTTCTGGTAGGGGCCGAGGAATTTCGGATCCCCCGACAGCAGGTAGCCGCGATAGCCGGTTTCCTGATCGACCATCCCGGCGAGCGCGTGGTTGGTCGCGTCGATCACCTGGACCGTGTGGTCCGACCAGTGGACGGCCTGTCGGATTTCCGACGACTTCCAGTACACCACGCCATTCACACCCAGACCGACCGTCAGCATCACGCTGAAGGTGAGAGCCAGCTTTCGCGGCATCGAAATGTTGTCAAACATGCTCATTGGAGCATCCGTCCCGTGATCAGAGCGTTGGGAGCGTCTTGCGTCGTGACCTGTCGGTGGGCCCGCCCGGCCGGAGCCGGGAACCGTGACTGATCGAAACCGTCGCGTGCCGGCCCGAACGTCCAGGGGGCTGGCCTCTGGGCGGGCGCGACGAGATCGATCGCGTCCGCCCGGGTGATGACGGCGGCGCGGGACCGCACCAGCCCGTGTCACCGGTTTCCGATCGATCGCCTGAAGCGATGCGGAAACCGGCTTTGCTCAGGCGACGCGGGTGAAGTCCGCGTCGCGCTCGTCGCCCTCGCTCATGTCGAAGGCGAAGCCCCCGCCCAGCGACTTGCCCGCCGGGCGTGGGGCGGGCCCACGCTTGCCCGTCGCCTTGGCGGGCGACTTCACCACCGCCGAGGGGGCAGCCATGCGGGCCGCCGTGGCGCGCAACTGCGACACCGCCCCGTCGATCGGGCGCGCCTGCGGCACTGACGCCGCCGCCTCGCCGATCCGGAAATAGGCGATCGTCGCCTGGAGCGTCTCGGCCTGCGCCGCCAGCTCCTCGGAGGTCGCCGAGACTTCCTCGGAGGCGCTCGCGTTCTGCTGCGTCACCTTGTCG
>NZ_LABX01000393.1 GCF_001043915.1 Methylobacterium aquaticum
CCGCGTCGACGGCGGCGTTGAGCGCCAGCAGGTGGGGCTGGCGGGCGATCGCCTGCACGATGGTGATCTTCTGGGCGATGGTCTGCATCGCCTCGACGGCGCGTCCGACCGCGATGCCGCTGGCCTCGGCATCCTTGGCGGATTGGCGGGCGATGGCCTCGGTCTGGCCGGCATTCTCGGCGTTCTGCTTCACGTTGGCGGCCACCTGCTCCATCGAGGCGGAGGCTTCCTCGGTGGCGGCGGCCTGCTCGGTCGAGCCCTGCGACAGCTGCTCGGCCGAGGCCGACAGTTCCTGGCTGCCACCGGCAACCCGGCTGGCGGCATCCGCGACGTTGACGGCGAACGCCGTCAGGCTGTCGACCAGCGCATTGACCGCATCCTTCATGCGCTGATGATCGCCGTCGCAGTCGATAGCGACATGCTGTGTCAAGTCGCCGGCGCTGACCAGGCTGAGGACGCGGTTGCCCTCCATGATCGGCAGGATGATCGCATCGAGCATCCCGTTGATGCCGAGCACGAGCTTGGCGAAGTCCCCGACATAGCGGCTGGCATCGCCGCGTTCGCTCAGCCGTCCGGCCGTCGAGGCGGCGATCAAGTGCTGTATTTCGGAGGTGATCGCGCGCAGATTGGTGCGCAGCGTCTCGATCGTGTCGTTGATGAACGCCTTCTTGCCCGGGAACTGCTCGAGCGGGGCGTTGAAATCGCCTTCGCTGAACGCCTTGACGCAGGCCATGGCCTTCTTCTTCACGGCGATGTGGCCGGTCACCATGTCGTTGATGCCCTGCGCCATCACGGCGAAGTCGCCATGGAACCGATCGACGGGAACGAACACGTCGATATCGCCTTTGTCGTGCTCGGCCGACATGCTGGTCATGTCGGCGATCAAGCGCTTGAGGTTGCCCCTCAGCGTCTCGATCGTGTCGTTGATGAACGCCTTCTTGCCGGGGAATGCTTCGAGCGGGGCGTTGAAATCACCCTCGCCGAACGCCTTGACGCAGGCCATGGCCTTCTTCTTCACGGCGATGTGGCCGGCCACCATGTCGTTGATGCCCTGCGCCATCACGGCGAAGTCGCCGTTGAACCGATCCGTCGGCATCCGGACGTCGATGTCGCCCTTGTCGTGCTCCAACGTCATGCGCTCGATGCAATCGCCGAGGGAAACCGCCGGACGCGTCGCCTGTTCGAGGAGATGATTGACCGCAATCAAGATGTCTCTGGCATTCCCCGTCGCGACATCCGGGTTCGCTCGCGCAGACAGGTTGCCGCCGGCCAGGAGATGACCCAGTTGATTGATTTCCTCCAGGGCTGTTTGTGTCCTGGAGGATTTTTTCATTCCCATCAAGAGAGACATGGGCGCTCTTCCGCAAAAATGGGGCTCTTTATTGAGAGTGCCGGCGCATCCGAGCCACGATGTGACGCGCCGGCGGCTGATCGCCCTATGAGGCGCGCTTGAAGTCCTGGTCGCGGCTATCCTCGCCACTGCCCATGTCGAACGCGAAGCCGTTTCCGCGCAGACCATTGGCCTTGGGTTTGGCCACCGGGCGGGCCGCCCGGACGGGCGACTTCACGACGGCCGAGGGGGCGGCCGAGGGGGCGGCCATGCGGGCCGCCGTGGCGCGCAGTTGCGACACCGCCCCGTCGATCGGGCGCGCCGCTGCCGGAGCCTGCGTCCCGTCGATCCGGAAATACGCGATCGCCGCCTGGAGCGTCTCGGCCTGCGCCGCCAGCTCCTCGGAGGTCGCCGAGACTTCCTCGGAGGCGCTCGCATTCTGCTGCGTCACCTTGTCGAGCTGCTGGATCGCCTGGTTGATCTGGCCCGACCCGACATCCTGCTCGCG
>NZ_LABX01000394.1 GCF_001043915.1 Methylobacterium aquaticum
GGCCGGCAGGAGGCCGCCCCCTCCTCCAGCCCGGCGGCCTCCTGCCGGCCGCAGAGCCACGAAGGCCAAGCCTATGCCGTCTGCACCGTCGACCTGCGACGCGCCCGGGTGAAGCTGTTTTGGCGCGGGCCCGACGGCCTGCCCTACGGCTCGCTCTCGCGGCTCGCCGGCCAGCAGGGCGCCAACCTCGCCTTCGCGATGAATGCCGGCATGTACGATACCGGCCTTGCCCCCGTGGGTCTCTACGTCGAGGACGGGCGCGAGCTGAAGGCCGCCAATACCGCCAATGGCCCGGGCAACTTCCATCTGAAGCCGAACGGGGTGTTCTACGTTGCCGGCGACCGGGCTGGCGTGCTCGAGACCGGCCGCTACCTGAAGACCCATCCCCGGACGGAGTTCGCCACCCAGTCCGGCCCGATGCTGGTGATCAACAACCGCATCCATCCCAAGATCTCCGAGGACGGGCCCTCGCAGAAGATCCGCAACGGCGTCGGCGTGCGGCCGGACGGCCACACCGCTGTGTTCGCGATCTCGGAGGCGCCCGTGAGCTTCGGAGCCTTCGCGCGGCTTTTTCGCGATGCGCTGGGCTGTCCCAACGCGCTGTTCCTCGATGGCAGCGTGTCGAGCCTCTACGCCCCCTCGCTCGGCCGGCAGGACCTGAGCCGGCCGCTCGGGCCGCTCGTCGGCGCCGTGACCA
>NZ_LABX01000395.1 GCF_001043915.1 Methylobacterium aquaticum
CACCGCCTCGACCGAGCGGGCGATCGAGGGATCGAGGCGCAGGAAGATGAACACGGCCTCCTCCTCGGCGAGGTCGGCGGCCCGCAGGGCCAGGGCCAGGAGGTCGCGCCGTTCCGGCTCGGTGGCGCGGAAGCTCACCCCCGGCATGCCGAGCGCCTCGCCCAGCGCCACCTCGAACCGCTCCGGCTCGCCGCGGGCCGCGAAGGCGGTGAGCGCGGCACCGGTGGCGCGCAGGCTGGCCCGCCCTTGCGGCCGCAACGCCGCCCGGGCGGCGACGCCGTCGCGGATCGCCGCCCGGCGCTCCGGCCCCGCCTGGAGGTAGAGGGGGGCCAGGTCGACGGCCGGCAGGTCGTCGCGGGCGACCAGCAGGGCGGCCAGGTCCGGACGGCGCCGCGCCCGCTCCACCAGCCGCTCCAGGGCGGCCCCGGCGAGCGGTGCCGTGGCGTTGCGCGCGAGCGCCAGGTCGACCTCCGGCTCGTCGCGCAGGGTCAGGTCGTCGACCAGCGCCCGGCCGAGATCGCTCCGCAAGGCGATGACCGCGTCGAGCTCCGGCCCGTTGCCGGCGGCATCGAGCAAGGCCGTCGACAGGACCGGGCTCAGGGCGATCACGGCATCGCGGGCGCCGCCGCCATGGGCGGCGAGCAGCGTCAGCACGCTCTGGGGCGTGTCGGCCAAGGGCGCGAGCTTCTGGGCGACGATCTCGGCGGTGGCGGAATCGACCGTCGGGATCAGCCCGCAGGCCAGGGATTCGAAGGCCCGGATCGTCGCCACGTCCCGCACGGGAGCGGCGCGAAACAGGTCCGTCTGCACCCGCAGCAGGACTGGTTTCATGTCGAGACGCCGGTCTCGCGCGAGATCGAGGAGACCGGAGAGGTCCGGCGGAGCGTCGGCGGCAGAGCGGGCCATGGGCGATCGGGTACGCAGGACATGAAAGCGAATTCGAGAATGCGGGTGACTGCGTAAAGCGACGCTTAAGGCTGTGGCCAACGGGCGGATCGCGGCCTGGGGACAACGGGGACGGTCGCCCCGTCCGGTCACCGGTGGTTTACGGCGCCGGCCGGCCGGCAACCGGCCGGCGCCCGGCGGGAAACCGTCCATTAACCATGCACGTGGTTTCTGTGCCCTGCGAGGACGCGGATCGGCGGCAGTCCCGGAGGGACGTGACGGAGGCGGGTGAACACACATGGTCGGCCTACAGCGACGTCCCTCGGCGGACATCATCCCGTTCCCGGCCGCGCGCGCACGCTCCGTCGCCGGCGGCTCGGCCCCTCTCCATTCGGCGGACCTGGTCCGCGGCAGAATTCTGCTGTTCACGGGAGTGCGCTATGAAAGGCTGCCCGATCCCGCCGAGCCCGGCCTGCCCGCCCCCGAGCGGCGCTGCCGGCGCTGAGCAGATGTCGCACCAGGGATGGCCGGCTTTGCGACACGAGTCTGCGACGACGCAGGAATCCAGGCGGAGGACAGGTGAGGCCGCCACCCCGAGCCTGCCGGGAGATCCGCGCCCCGCGATGATGCGCGGCCTAGTTCCGCACGCCTTGCGGCTCGCCCGCATCCTTCTCGCGGCGCCGCTGGTGGCGGCCTGCACCCAGCAGGGCGATTTCGGCCGCCCGGCGCCGACCGCCTGGAACAGCCTGATCAATGCCGCCGGGACGTTCGCCGCGCATGAGCGGGGCGAACCGGCCTCGCTGTTTCCATTCACCGAGGACGAGCGGGCCCTGCGCGACCGCGCTTGGCGCTTCCTGATGCCGGCCCGGGAGCGCAGCCTCTTCGACGCCGCCCTCGACAACCTCACCCGCGCCCGGGTGCTGCCGGCGAGCTGGCGCCTCTCCGATCCCACGGCCTATTACGAGGCGATCACCGCCGGGCCGTTCCGCTCTCCCGTCTCGCGCTACCGCCGTCTCTCCGACGATCTGGTGGCGGATGGGCGCCTCGTCCCGGCCTTCGCCGAGACGGCGGCGCGGGTAGTGCGGGCGGACCTGACGCGGTTGCAGAGCCTTCCCTTCATCACCACCCTGGACGATCGCGACGTGCGCAGCGCCGCGATGCGGGTGGCCGAGAACCGCTGCCTCATCGCCTGGGTGCGCCTGGAGACCGGGGCGCGCGCCGCATCCTACCGCTACGCCCTCGAGCACCTGCTGGTGGCCGCCCCCGAGGAGGAGGCGATCGCCACCGAGCGATCCCTGGCCTTCCTGGAGTCGCGCCGGCACCTGCTCGATCCGCTGCTGCCGCCGGATGCCGAGGCGCGTTGCGGCCTCGTCCCGCCGGAGCCCGGCGGGGTGGTGCTGGTGCGCAAGGGCTGACGGCCGGCACCCCTCACTCGTCCGGCCCGTCGATGGTGCAGGAGACCGAGCGCGCGGCGTCGTTGGCCTGGACCTGCTGGCTCGGCAGAGCGGCCAGCACCCGCACACTGACGAAGCCCTGCCGGCTCGGCGCGATGATCCGCACGTCGCGGTTGCGCTCGTCCTCGTCGGCGGTGGCGAGGGCCTCGTCGAACTGGCGCTGGGTCATGATGACGAGTTCCACCGTGCCGCGCACGGCGGCCTGGTCGGTGATGGCGTAGTAGGCTCCACCGCGCCCGTGCAGGGCGATGGTCTCGAGCAGCGGGCCGGTCTCGGCGGTGATCCGCACCGGACCGTCGTCGAGGTCGTAGGCGCAGACGCCCACCGCCACCGCCGGATCCTGCGGCGGCAGCCACCCTTCCGCGGGCTGCGCCGGCCCGCTGGTCTTGGCGGCGTGGACCAGCACCGAGGTGTCGTTGGCCAGCGTCGCCCGCGCGCGTGCCATGGCGTCGCCGGCGGCGAGGTAGGGGATCGCCAGCACCGTCGCGATATGGACGAGCCCGGCCAGGACGAGGCCGCACAAGGTGGCGAGGATGAAACGGCCGAGCGGCGTCACGGGCACTCCTCCCGGGTGATCGAGGGCACGCCCTCGCGCTCGAGCACGCCGGTGCTCGCCGCCACCGGCGTATCGTAGAGGCGCAGCACCAGCCGGATCGAGCCCTCGCCCTCCGGCATCGGCAGCCAGTTTCCGGGTTGAACGGCCGGGCTCATGGTCACGGCGAAGCGGCCGTCGCGGTCGCGCAGCACCTCGGTGGAGGTGAAGCCGGTGCGCGGCGGCGGCACCTGACCCGCCTGCGACGGGGTGGGCTGCGCCTCGTCGGGCTTCGGATGGCGGCTGCGCTCCACCGTCAGGGTCCAGGCCCGGGCCGGCGGCGTCGCGCCGGCGATGCGGTAGCGGCAGGAGGGATCGAGCCGCTGCCCGGCATCGTCGGTGAGCGCGGTGAGGAGCAGGCCCTCGCCCAGGGCCAGCGGAATCTCGCCGGTGCGGGCATGGATCGCCCGCACATAGGGATCGGCGCCGCGGGCGCCGATCTTCGGCCAGGCGGTCCAGGCATTGAGGACGACGCCTCCGAACGGGTAGCGCCCCCGCGTCGCCCAGTTGGCCGAGGCAAGGCCCAGGCCCGCTCCCAGGGTGAGGGCATAGAGCATCAGCCCCACGATCCACACCCCGCGCAGGCGGGCCGCCTGCCGCGGGGTGTGGAT
>NZ_LABX01000396.1 GCF_001043915.1 Methylobacterium aquaticum
CCGGGGCGACCATACATTGGCTTCCGCAGAGGACCGTCGCCTTCAGGCGACGGAGGACGACGAATCCGCCCGCCGGCGTGGACAGGGCTGTCGGAAGGGAAAGCGGATGCGGGTTCGCTCCGCCCGCCGGTGGGCCGCCCGCAATCCGCACGACGGCGAGGGCGGCGGCCGCGTCGAACGCCAGGAGGACGCCGAGGAACCAGGGCGGCCCGCTCGGCCAGGGCGAGAGCTCCCCGCGCGACAGGTCCGTTCACCCTCCCTTCCCAAGCCCGGGCCGACCGTGCGACGACGCGGAACGGTCTCCCGTTCGGGTCACGGCGATCCCCCGGACCAGTGATCCGAGGCCGCGTATCCCTGCCCGTGAGACTGCCCGACCGATGACCGATCCGACCGCCCCGCCTCCGAGCCGCCTCCGCCGCTGGGGCGGCGTGGCCCTGGCCGGCCTGCTCTCGCTGCTCTGTCCCGGGCTCGGCCATGTCCGGGCCAGGGCCTGGCCGCTCGGTGCGGCGCTCGTGGTGGTCTGGACCCTCGCCTCGGTCGTCCTGTTCGGGATCACCGCCCTGTGGCCGCCGACCCCGCCGGTGGTGACCGCCTGGCTCGTGCTCCTCGCCGCCTTCCTGCTGATCTGGCTCGGCGCCGCCATCGACGCCATGCGGCGGGCCCGGTCGTCCTCGATGCGGCCCAAGCCGCCCTGGTGGCGCTCGGCCTGGCTCGCGGCCCTGGTCGTCCTTCCGCTTCAGGCCGGGCTGGATGCGACGATGCCGTTCGGGTGGCGCTCGTTCTCCATCCCCTCCGCGTCGATGAATCCCGGCCTGGTGGTGGGCGACGTCTTTCTCTCCGATGCCCGCCGGGACCGCCCGTTCCCGGCCCGGGGCGACATCGTGATGTTCCGGCCCAGGACCCTCCCGGAAACGATCTACGTCAAGCGCGTGGTCGCCCTGCCCGGCGACACCGTCGCCATGACGGACGGATCCCTGATCCTGAACGGTCGCCCGGTGCCGCAGGAGGCGGACGGGACCGTCACGGTGGGGAGCGGGCAGACGGCGCACGCTTTCATCGAGCGGCCTGCCGGGAGCGCCGGCTACCGCATCGCCCGGCTCGACGGGACCACGGTCGGACGGGACCTGCCGCCGACGACGATCCCGCCGGGCGCCCTGTTCGTGCTCGGCGACAACCGGGACAACAGCCTGGACAGCCGCCACGAGCAGATCGGCCTGGTGCGCACCGAGGATCTCGTGGCGACGGGCGGCACCTTCACCTGGCCGCCGACGACGGGCCGCCTGCTCACCGCCCTGCGCTGACGGCGCCCCCTCAGCCCTTCCAGTTCTTCAGCGCCGCGAACGGGCTGTCGGCGGCCGCGCTCTTCGGCGGGTTCAGCACCGGCTCGACCTGCGCCACGGCGTCGCTGAGCGAGAAGGCGGTGCCGCTCGGCAGCTTGCCGCCGGCCGCGTCCTGGTGGCCGCCGCCGCGGAACAGGCGGGCCCCGTCGAGGGCGGTGCCGTCGATCGAGCGGAACGACAGGGTGCCGGCGCGCTGCACGTTGACGAGGCGCTTGGCCCGGCCGCTCGCCATCACGAGGTCGGAGACCCGCTGGAAGGTGCCGGCATCGAGGGCGAAGGACAGGAGCGTGCCGTCCGGGAGGGCATGGAACAATGCGTCGGAGCGGGCGAGCGCCCGGGCCATCCGCTGGCGGGTGGTCAGGGTCGCGTCGTCGTCGGGCTCGTCGCGCATCAGCGCGTCGACGATCGCCCCGCGGATCGCCGGCACGGCGCGCTCCAGCTCGGCCGGGGTGGCGCCGGTGCGGAGCTTGGCGGTCGCTTCGAGCAGCAGGCGGGCGATGAAGGGATCGTGCGCCGGATGCCCGACCGGCACCAGGGTGCCGACATTGTCCCAAAAGATCTCGTCGAGGGCAAAGCCGCCGGGAAAGTGCGGGTCCTCCTTGCGCCAGAGGTCGAGGGCGTCGACGGAGGCGACGAGCAGCGCGAGGTCCCCGGCCCGGGCCGGGTCGGCCTCCCGGGTGGCGAAGAGGGCGCGGTGGGTCGCGACCATCTTGGTCGCGCTGGCATTCTCGTCGATCAGCACGGTGACGGCCGGATCGCCGAGGTCGAACCGCGACAGCCGCGGGTTCTCGGCATCGGCCTTCGGCTCCAGGTTCTGGCGCCGCATCTGGTCGATCGAGGAGGTGTGGTGATCCAGCACCACCAGCCGGTGCTGGGCCTCCGGGTCGCGCTTGCGGTTCATGGCGGCGAAGCGGCGCAGGAAGGCGATCGTCGGCTCCTCGATGCCGAGATCGGTGATGAGCACCATCTCGGCCGCCTTGGTTTTCCCTAAGCGCTTCAATTCGTCGTCGACCACGGGACCGACATCGCCGTAGCGCGGCACGTGCACGATCCGGGCGGGCTCGGCATAGGCCGCGACGAGGGTGGCGGCGCCGTAGCCGTCGAGGTCGTGGTGGGTGATCTGGGTCAGGCGCACGTCGAAGGGTCCGGGGTCGGGTCGGGGATGAATCCGGCCAGCATAGCGGCTCGCGCGCGGCTTCGGCAGGGCCCGAGCGAGAGGAAAAGAGCGGCCGGTCAGGACAAGGCCGGCTCCTCGCCCGCCAGATGCCGCAGCAGGTCGCGCAGCCAGCGATGGGCCGGGTCGTCGTCATAGGAGGCGTGCCAGAGCATCCCCACCGCCACCTCGTCGAGGGAAACGGGGGTTGGGCTCACCGTCAGCCCGAGGGTCTCGGCGAAGAGGAGCGCCAGGCGGGCATGCATGGTGGTGAGCACCGGCGCACTGCGCACCAGGAACGGCACCGCCAGGAAGCGCGGCGAGGTGACCGCCAGGGTGCGGCTGAGGCCGAGCTTGGCGAGGGCATCGTCGACCACCCCGTGGGCGGTCTCGCGCAGGCTCGTCAGCACGTGCGGGAAGCGCAGGTAATCATCGAGCGAGATCGGCGGCGTCAGCCCGACCAGGGCAGCGTTGAACAGGCAGACGTAGCTGTCACGGTAGAGCAGCCGCTGCTTGTGGTGCGCCTGACCGCGGAACGACAGGTCGATCGCGAGATCGAGCCGGTCGGCATCGATCTCCTCGAGGAGATGCGCCCGGTCGAGGGAGCGCAGCAGCAATCTGATCCCCGGCGCCTCCCGGCGCAGATGGGCCAGGAGCCGCGTGCCGAGCAGCACTTCGGCGCTGTCGGGCAGGCTGATCGTGAAGGTGCGCTCCACCGTGCGGGGATCGAAGACATCGTCCCGGCGCACCAGGATCTGGACTTGGCGCAGGACCGTCCGCACGGGCTCGGCCAGCGCGAGGGCCCGCGGGGTCGGCCGCATCCCGTCGGGGGCGCGGGTGAGCAACTCGTCGCCGAACAGGATGCGCAGGCGCGCCAGCGCGCTGCTCATCGCCGACTGGCCGATGCCGATGCGGGCCGCCGCCCGGGTGACGCTGCGCTCGGCGAGCAGCGCGTCGAGGGCCACCAGGAGGTTGAGGTCGACCCGGGAGAGATCGATATGATCAATAGTCATTATCGATGCGATCTGTTTGATCCATGCTGCACCGCAGCGCATATCACGTCCATGGATGCGGGGCCGCAGCGAGCCCCGCGACGAACGGACCCGACGACCATGACCATGATGACGACGTTTCGCACGACCATCCTGACGGCCGCCTTCGCGGCGGCCTCAGCGGCTGCCGCCCAGGACCTCCGGCCGAGCGGCGCGGCCAGCCTCGATCTCGGCCCGCTCGCCGGTGTGGCCTACTACGCGCCCGAGCCCGCCGGCTACCGCGTGGTGGTGACCCTCGCCCCCCGCGCCGCCGCTCCCGCTTCCCGGTTCGAGGCGGTGCTGGCCTCCGGGCAGAGCATCACGGTCTCGTCGCCGCGACAGGAAGGCGCCCCGGCCCGGGCGGTCGCCATCACCCGCACCGGCGACACCGTCGCGGTGACGCCGCTGCGCGGCTGGGACACCGTCGAGGCGACCGCCTCGGTGGAGTGATCCGGCAGAGACTCGCGGGCGGCTGCCGCGCCGCCCGCGGGAGGGGAGGTTCGCGATCGTCGATCTCGTCGGGATGCGGCCGCGGTCAGGAGACCGGCGTCAGCCGGGCAGCCGCTCCACCCGCGACAGCAAGCAGCCCGGCCGGGCGGTATGGATGTTGACGAAGGCCGTGCGGGGATCGGTCAGGGCCCTGTCGAGGGGCGCATCGATCTCGGCGCCGGCGCAGACATGCCCGAGGTCGTAGAGGCATAGGTCGGTGTCGTCATAGGCGCGGACCGACACGAGCGGGTTGGCCCGCACGATGGGAGCCACCGCGTTCACCGCCTCGGCCCGGGGGCATGCGTCGGCGTGCAGGAAGATGGGGCTGGGCGTCCAGTAGATGCCGCGCGGCCGCGGCAGGTCGTAGGCGCCGAGCAGCACGGTCTCGCCGGGCCGGGCCAGACGCAGGCAGTGCCGGCAGGGAAACGCGCCGTCCGCCGTCGCGACGACGGACCTGACGGCATTGTCCCGATCGTCCCGACCGGTGCGGCGGAACCGCTCCGCCGTCTCGGTCGGGATCGCCATGCATTGGAACGCGGTCATCTCGGCACCTCCTCCGGCCGGGATAGATCCCCGGGGGCCGGCGCCGCATCCCGCTTCTTGCGGTCGCATTCGTGGGAGCCGTCCGACCCGGCGCCTCCGGCGGCGACCGCCTCGATCAACCGCAGATGCGCCGGCAGGCAGACCCTCCTGAGGTCGTAGGCGAGGGCGCTCTGCCGCGCCGCCGCCCGCAAGGGGGCCATCGCGGCGGGGTCGGCCAGGGCCGAGACCACCGCCTCGGCGATCGCCGCCGCGGAGAAGAAGTCGACCAGGATCCCATTCTCGCCGTGGCGGATCACCTCCTCCACCGGCGGCGTCGCCGAGCCGACGAGGCAGGCGCCCAGGGCCATCGCCTCCAGCATCGACCAGGACAGCACGAACGGATAGGTCAGGTAGACGTGGACGGCCGAGACCCGCAGCAGGTCGACGTAGTCGCGATAGGGAATCCGCCCGACGAAATGGACCCGCGACAGGTCGAGTTCCGCCTTGACCTCGTCGAAGAACAGCTCGCGCCAAGTCCGGCCGGCAGGGGGGCGTCCGCCGTAGCTGGTGGCGCTGCCGCCGACGATCACCGCCCGGGCCTTCGGGCGCCGGCGCAGGATCTCGGGCAAGGCCCGCATGAAGCTGTGATAGCCGCGATAGGGTTCGAGATTGCGGTTGACGAAGGTGACGACCTCGTCGCCGACCCCGAGAGGGAAGCGGCCGCGGCCGAGCGTGATGCGCGCGCTCGGATCGGGCCGCAGCAGGTCGGTGTCGATGCCGTCGTGGATCACGCTGAGACGGTCGCGGAAGACGGCCGGGATGCGGCTCGCCTGCCACGCGGTGGGACTGACCAGCCGGTCGGAGGCCGCGAAGGCGAGGAGCAGACCGGCATTGCGGGCGCGGGTGCGGAAGACGTCGCCGGTCCGGCTCGGGAATTCCGGGTCGAAGCCGAAATCGGCGCCCGAGGCGCTGTAGAAGAACTCCGCGAAGGTCAGGAGCCGGGCCTGTGGCCAGACGTCCGTCAGGAAGAGCGTCTCGCCCCATCCCGCATGGCCGCAGATCACGTCGGGGACGAAGCCCTCGGCCTTGAGGGCGAGCGCCGCCAGGGCCGCCGCCTCGCCCCGCAGGGTCGCGGTCTCGAACTCGCCGCGAAGGGATGGATGCCGGGCGTGGAGCGGCCGGCGACCGGATAGCGGATATGGCGCACGCCCGGCAGGGCGGGGGCGGGATTGATGCCGAGCGCAACCACCTCGGTGCCGGGCCGGGCCGCCAGGGCCGGGGCGACGTGCCGGTACTGGCCGGGGAAGTTCTGGTGGACGAAGAGGACGCGCATCGGATCTCGGATCGTTCTTCCGGTGGCGAGGAACGGCCCGCCCGCCGCACCGGGCCGGGCCTCGGCGGCGACACCGCCGGGGCATTTGCCTCGAAGCCGGCCTTCCCGTCATCTGGGCGGACCACCGTCGGATGGAAGGAACGCCGGATGCTGACCCTGCGCCAGATCGAGGTTGTCCGCGCCGTGATGGTGACCGGGACCATCGCGGGCGCGGCCCGGCTCCTCAACGTCTCGGCGCCGGGCATCAGCCGGCTGATGAAGTACACCGAGACTTCGCTCGGCTTCCGCCTGTTCGACCGGCGCGCCGGGCGACTCGTCCCCTCCGAGCAGGCGCGCCACGTCTTCGCGCAGATCAACGCGGTGTTCGACAAGATCGAGGACCTGCGCTTCGTCCTCGAACGCACGCAAGGCGGCGCGGGCCAGGACCTGCTGATCGGCTCGGTGCCGTCGATCTCGCACGTCATGGTGCCGCGGGCGATCGAGCGGGTGCGGGCGGCCTATCCCCACCTCGTCATCGACATCAACATCCTCAAGCTGGAGGAGGCGATCGACTACCTGCTGCTGGGCAAGGGCGAGGTGGTGGCGATGAGCTACCGCCTCGACCATCCGGCCCTGACCTTCGAGCCCCTGGCGCGGGGCGGCCTGTTCTGCATCGTGCCGCTCGACCATCCGCTCGCGGCCCGCTCCTCGATCTCGGCCGAGGAGATCGTGCGCCATCCCCTGATCGGCATCGATCCCAACGACCCCTATGGTCGGATCATGTCCGACATCTTCCGCGAGCGCGGCCTGTCCTACGGGATCACCATCCGGGCGCGGTTCGGCTCGACGGTGTGCTCGCTGGTGCGGGCGGGCCTCGGCATCGCGGTGATCGACCAGTTCACCATCGCGTATGACGCCGTCCCGGGAATCCGCGTGCTGCCGATCGAGGAGGCGCCGGTCTTCGAGACCTGGATCGCCATGAAGGCCGGCACCGCGCTCAGCATGTTCGCGGCGGGCTTCGTGCGCGTCCTGCGCGAGGAGATGGCGCGGCCCGGGCAAGTCAGGCCGTGATGTCCGGCCGTGAGGTGGAGCGGGACCGTAACATGATGTTACGATCACCGTGCAACTTGGTACTCAGGATGCGGGCAAGACGGGCGTAAGGTCGCGGCCAGGGACAGCTCGCCGCGGGCGGGCGCACACAACAAGGGCCACCGCATGGCTCACGGACACGCCAGACCGATCCTGCTCGGGCTGATCGGCGCGCCCATCGCGCATTCGGCCTCGCCCGCGATGCACGAGGCCGCCGCCGAGGCGGTCGGCCTCACGGCGCATTACCAGCTCATCGACCTGCCCGGGGCGGATGCGGCGCAGCTGCGTGCCGTACTCGGCGCCCTCGCGCCGATCGGCTTTGCCGGCGTCAACGTCACCTTTCCGTACAAGGAAGCGGTCCTGCCGCTGCTCGACGCCTTGTCGCCGGGGGCGCGGGCGGTCAGCGCCGTCAACACGATCGTCGTCCGCGACGGGCGCCTCATCGGCCACAACACCGACACGACCGGCTTTGCCCGCGCTCTCGTCCAGGCTTTCGGGCCGCAGCCGGACGGCCCGGTGGCGCTCGTCGGCGCCGGCGGCGTCGGCAAGGCGGTCGCGGTCGCCCTGGCGCAGTTCCCAGGGTTGGAGGTCCGCCTCGTCGATGCCGACCCGGCCAAGGCGGCAGCGGTCGCCGCCGCGCTCGATGGCCATGCCAGCCTGCGCGTCTGCCGCCGGATCGAGGAGGCGGTCGAGGGTGCGCGCGGGATCGTCAACGGCACGCCGGTCGGCATGCTGCCTGACCGCGGCACGCCCGTCCCCTTCGGCCTGCTCCATCCCGGGATGTGGGTGGCGGATGCGGTCTATTCCCCGCTCTGGACGCCGCTGCTGACGGAGGCGGCCCGGATCGGCGCCCGCACCATGACCGGGCGCGAACTCGCCATCCACCAGGCCCTCGACGCCTTCGCGCTGTTCACGGGCCGCGCGGCGCCAGCCTCCGCCATGGAACGGGCCTTCGACCGCGCGGTGGCGCCGCGGGCCGCCTGACGCGCCGCGCCGCCTCGGCCGTCCCCTTGCTGTCTGGGGGCGGATAGGAAATTGCGCCCAACAGGCTTGATTGATCTTTACTTTACGCCATAGCCCTCATTACCCTCGAAGAAAAACCAAGCTGACCCAATGCCGTCCGAAGCTCGAAGGCGGCACAGATCCTGTCGAACCACGGAGGAATACCCGATGAGCGCTGCACGAGGCGACCATATCCACGACCGCCAGCAATCGAAGAAGGCTGCCGCAAGCGCCTGGATCGGCTCGGCGCTGGAATATTATGACTTCTTCATCTACGCGACGGCGGCCTCGCTGGTTTTCCCGCAGCTGTTCTTTCCGTCCAACAACCCGACGGTGGCGATCGTGGCCTCGCTCGCCACCTACGGCGTCGGCTACGTCAGCCGGCCGATCGGCGCCTTCGTGCTCGGCCACTGGGGCGACACCCACGGGCGCAAGCAGGTGCTCGTCCTGTGCATGTTCCTGATGGGCTTCTCGACCATCGCGGTCGGCCTCCTGCCCACCTACAGCCAGGTCGGCATCCTCGCCCCGATCCTGCTCGTCATCCTGCGTCTGATCCAGGGCTTCGCCGTCGCCGGCGAGATCTCGGGGGCCAGCTCGATGACCATGGAGCACGCGCCGTTCGGCCGCCGCGGCTTCTTCGCCAGCTTCACCCTCCAGGGCGTGCAGGCCGGCCAGATCCTCGCCGCCGCGGTGTTCCTGCCGCTCGCCGCCTACATGCCGACCGAGGCGTTCAATGCCTGGGGCTGGCGCATCCCGTTCCTCCTGAGCTTCGTCGTCATCATCGTCGGCTACATCATCCGCCGCGAGGTCGACGAGACCCCGGCCTTCGCCGCTGAGGAGAAGCAGGGCGAGGTCGCCCGCGCGCCGATCGTCGAGGCGTTCGCCACCTCCTGGCCCGACATGCTGCGGGTGGTGTGCATGGCGCTGATGAACGTGATCCCGGTTGTCACCACCATCTTCGGCGCGGCCTACGCCGTCCAGGCGGCCTACGGAATCGGCTTCCACAAGGACGTCTATCTGTGGATCCCGGTGCTCGGGAACATCCTGGCGGTGGCGGTGATCCCGTTCGTCGGCAACCTGTCGGACAGGATCGGCCGTCGCCCGCCGATCATCGTCGGGGCGATCGGCTCCGGCCTACTGTCCTTCGGCTATCTCTATGCGATCAGCATCGCCAACGTGCCGCTGGCGATCGTGATGTCGCTGCTGATGTGGGGCATCGTCTACCAGGGCTACAATGCGGTCTTCCCGAGCTTCTACCCCGAGCTGTTCCCGACCCGCACCCGGGTCTCCGCGATGGCGATCTCGCAGAACGTCGGCACCGCCATCACGGCGATGCTGCCGGCCCTGTTCGCCACCGTGGCGCCTCCCGGCTCGGCCAACATCCCGCTCACGATCGGCTCCCTCGCCCTGGCAATCACCGTGGTGTCGGCGATCGCGGCCTTCACCGCCCGGGAGACCTACCGGATCCCCATGAAGGATCTCGGCCAGCCCCGCGCGGTGCCGATGCCGCAGGCGGAATACGACCGGCTGCGCAGCGAGGCGATGGCCTGACGACGACCCGGCCCGGGCGCGCCCCGGGCCGGCCGACGGACCATGGACGGGCCGGGCGCGGAGGCGTCCGGCCCGTCCGCTGTTTCGGCCGGCCGCGTTGGTGGCCGAGCGCGCCGCGGCGCGCAAACCTCGCCCCGCAATGCTGGATTTCGCCGGCCAGATAGGGCATCGGGCGTGGCACTCCCTTCGACACACGGCGCCTCATGACCGAGACCTCCCCGATCCCGCCGGCCGCGCGCCCGAAGCTCGTCCTCGCCTCGGCCTCGCCGCGGCGCCTCGCGCTGCTGCAACAGGCGGGGATCGAGCCGGACGCCCTGCTGCCGGCCGACCTCGACGAGGCGCCGCTGAAATCCGAGAAGCCCCGCGACCTGGTGCGCCGGCTGGCCCGGGCCAAGCTCGACGTGGCGGTGGCGGCGGCGCGCGGCACCGAGGAGCTGCGCCAGGGCTACGTGGTGGCGGCCGACACCGTGGTGGCGGTTGGCCGGCGCATCCTGCCGAAGGCCGAAGTGACCGACGAGGCGGCGGATTGCCTGCGGCTGCTCTCCGGCCGCGCCCACCGGGTCTACACGGCGGTCTGCGTCGTCGGCCCGAAGGACCGGCCGCGGGAGCGGCTGGTCGAGACCCGGGTGCGGTTCAAGCGCCTCTCGGCGAAGGAGATCGACGCCTATCTCGCCAGCGGCGAATGGCGCGGCAAGGCCGGTGGCTACGCGATCCAGGGACTCGCCGGCTCGTTCGTGCTGAAGCTCGTCGGCTCCTACAGCGCCGTGGTCGGCCTGCCGCTCTACGAGACGGTCGGCCTGCTTGAGGGCGAGGGCTACCCGGTCCGCGGCGCCTGGGGCGATGCGGCCTGACGACGGACAGGAGGCGCGCGTGACGACGCCCGACGACACCCCGCAGCCGGCCTGCCCGATCTGCGGCAAGCCGGCTTCCCCCAGCATGAAGCCGTTCTGCTCCAAGCGCTGCGCCGACGTGGACCTGCAACGCTGGCTCAGCGGGCGCTACGCGATCCCCGGCCGCGACGAGGATGCGCTCGGCCAGGACGACGGCACGCACGAGGAGTGATACCAACGGTCGTTGAAAACGACCTTTGGTTCCGTTCGCGAATTTGCGTCAAGCCTCTGGCTTGGCATCGAAAATTCGAGATGGTTCATCGGCCCGATGCGTCAGCATCTTGGGCCGATGGTAT
>NZ_LABX01000397.1 GCF_001043915.1 Methylobacterium aquaticum
GGCCCGCCGCCTCGCCGGCAGGCCGGCCCTGCGCGTAATCGTCTCGGAACGCCATCGTCAGTCACCCGTCCTCGGGGTCGCCCCGGCACCATCCACCGAATCGGTTGACGGCTCTCGAACGACCGCGATACTAGATTGACCGAACCGTTCGGTCAATCGATCCTGTGTGCGCCGCACAAGCCCGGTCGCCGATCCGATTGATCGCCGCTGCCGCACCCCCCACATTGGCCCTCGACCGCATGGCCCGGATGATGAGCGACGCTTCCTTGAGCCCCCCGCCCGCCGACACCGACAAGCGCCGCCAGATCCTGGACGGGGCCCGCGAGGTGTTTCTCGCCAGCGGCTTCGACGGCGCCAGCATGGGGGCGATCGCCAAGGCGGCGGGCGTCTCGAAGGGCACGCTCTACGTCTATTTCGAGAGCAAGGAGGCGCTGTTCGAGGCGCTGACGATCGAGGAGAAGCGGACGCTCGCCGAGAACATCTGCCGCCTCGATCACGACGACCCCGACATCGCGGCGGTTTTGCGCCGCCTCGGCGCC
>NZ_LABX01000398.1 GCF_001043915.1 Methylobacterium aquaticum
GGCGGTATGCGAGCGGCGGGTGGACGGCCTGCAATACCTCTGCCCCTTCCACGGCCAATGCGGGATGCAGCGCCAACGGCAGGCCAAGCCGCAAGTCTGGCTGATCCCCCATGCCCTGCTGTTCCAGTCCCGCCCCTCGTTCATCCCGAAACCCGACGCCCTGGTGATCGACGAGGGCTTCACGATGGGGGCCCTGCCGGACAAGCCAGCACGTATGTCGCTCGACGCCATCGAGCAAGCTCCGTTCGAGCGCGAGGATGACGGCAGCGTCTTCAGCAATGCCGCAAACGACATCCAAAGCGCCCGCGGTGCGCTGCTCCGCGCGCTCCGGGCTCACGACGAGGACGGCCCCCTGAGCCGGGAAATCCTGCTTCAGCGCGGCGTCACCAAGACCGTCGCCGCCAACGCCTACCGCCTCGAGTGGATGCGCCAGAGAGAACCCGGGATCACCCCGGGGATGCCCCCGAAGGCGCGCAAGGCAGCCGCGGCAGCGGTTGCCGCGCACAACAAGGAAATGCGCCTCCTCGCCGGCCTCTGGGCCGAGCTGCGCACGTTCCTGGAAGGCAGCGCTGCCGCCTCCGGGCGCCTCTATCTCCGGTACGATCGCGAGGCCGAGTGCCGGGTGATCGAACGCCGCTCCCTCGGCACGGTCCGCACCTCGTGGTCGGCCCCCGCTCTCCTCCTCGATGCCACGTTGCCCGAGCCGGCGCTGCTCGCCCCCGTGCTCGGCCATCCCGTCGAGGTGCGCGCCGATATCGCGGCGCGGTGGAGCCCCTACGTCCGCACCCGCCAGATCGTCGGCGCCCCGATCACCGCCCGCAAGCTCGGGATCATCGAAGGAAAGGAATTCGACATGCCCCGCCGGTCGGTGGTCGACCTGATGCGGCTGATCCGGCTGCGCGCCGCGCTGGCCTTCCCCCGCATCGTGGTCGTGATTGCGCCTCAAGCCCTGGTGACGAAGCTCTCGGAGATCGGCCTGCCGGAGAACGTCGAGACCGCCCATTTCGGCGCGGTCGCCGGGATCGATCGGTGGGCGACGGCTGGCGGGCTGATCTGCATCGGCCGATTGCAGCCGGGGCCGCGCATCGTCGAGCCGCTGGCCGGCATCATCACCGGGGAGGTGACCGAGGCGCTGCCCGAGGGCGAGGCGGGGGGCGCCTGGTACCCACGGGCCGAAGGCGGGATCCGGCTGGCGTCGGGCGACACGGTGCGAGTGGAGCACGAACATCACCCCGACCCCGTCGCCGAGGCGCTTCGCTGGCAGATCACCGAAGCCGGGCTGATCCAGGCCATCGGCCGGCTTCGCGCTCTACGCCGCGGTCCTGACGCCCCCGCGTTCGTCGACATCATCAATGACGTGCCGCTGCCGCTCAGCGTGGATGCGGTTGTGTCGTGGGACGAGGCGAAGGTCGGCGCCTGGGCCGAGATGGCGCCCGAAGGCGTGCTGCTCGCGAGCCCCGCCGACATCGAGGCGTGCTTTCCGGAGGTGGCTCCCACCCGGGACAAGGCACGCGAAGCCGTTCCGCCGACGATGGGGGTAACGTCTAT
>NZ_LABX01000399.1 GCF_001043915.1 Methylobacterium aquaticum
GCGCCACGCCGAGGCTTGCTTGTTCGGGAGTAATACCGGTTTCGATCTGGGCCGTTCGCGCCAGCCGCCGTCAAGGGCGTGACGAAACCGCGCGTCGCATGAATCGGCGAAGGGAGTGGCAAGGGGCGGAGGATCGTGTATAGGCTGCGCCACCCTCGCCCTCACACGGCGAGGTTTTTCGCCTTGGCAGACCGTGCTGGACGACATCCCGGCCCGGCCGAGCCCCGCGCGGAAGGCGGCCTCCTTGTGGAGCCCGCGCACCTCGTGAACCCGTAACCCCCGAAAGGACACGCGATGTCGATCACGGCGGAGCGCAAGACCGCGCTCATCAAGGAACATGCCCGCGGCGGAACCGACACCGGCTCGCCGGAGGTGCAGGTTGCGATCCTCACCGAGCGGATCCAGAACCTCACCGGGCACTTCAAGACCCACACCAAGGACAACCACTCGCGCCGCGGCCTGCTCAAGCTGGTGTCGCAGCGCCGGTCGCTCCTCGACTACCTGAAGCGCAAGGACGAGGCCCGCTACCGCGCCCTCATCGAGCGCCTCGGTATCCGCCGCTAAGGCGGGATACACGCGGTTCGGGCACCGGTCCGGGCCGCGTTTTTGCGAGGAAGCCCAAGGTTTTCCTCGTCCCGGGTGGGCCGGAATGGGTCCGGCCGCCCTCACTCCGGGACCCGCGAGGAACGTGGGCCGCGACCGCCAGGGCAGGATCGCCGGTGGCTCATCCGAAGAGCCCCTCGCCGTCTTGCGCTGGCGCCGCCCTCCCGGACCGCAGGAAGGCATGACGAACATGTTCGACGTTCAACGCGAAGAGCTGCTGTGGGGCGGGCGCAAGCTCGTGC
>NZ_LABX01000004.1 GCF_001043915.1 Methylobacterium aquaticum
AGCCTCTTGGACGGCACCGCCTCCCTGGCGCTGACCGATTACGACCTCATCCTGTGCCGCAACGTCCTGATCTACTTCCGCCCGGACGTGCGGGCCCTGGTGCGGGCGCTGGCCCAGCGCCTGCGGCCCGGCGGCTGGCTGCTGCTCGGCCATGCCGAGCCGAACCCCGCCTTCGCGGAGTTCCGGCATCGCCCCGTCCTCCCGGCGGCGATAGGCGGCGGTGCCCGGGAGGGCGACGGCGTCCAGGAACTCCGCGAAGGCGGGGTTCGGCTCGGCATGGCCGAGCAGCAGCCAGCCGCCGGGCCGCAGGCGCTGGGCCAGCGCCCGCACCAGGGCCCGCACCACGTCCGGGTGGAAGTAGATCAGGACGTTGCGGCACAGGATGAGGTCGTAATCGGTCAGCGCCAGGGAGGCGGTGCCGTCCAAGAGGCTCATCAGGTTCTGCGGCTCGAACCGCGCGAGGCTCCGGAACTCGGGACGCAGGGCGAAGGTGCCCTCCCGCGGACCCGGCCGGAAGTAGCGCCCGCGCTCCTCCGCCCCGAGGGTGCGCAGGGCCCAGGCGCCGTAGACCGCCCGCCGGGCCACCGCCAGCGCGTCGCGGTTGAGGTCGGTGCCGGTGAGCCCGATGCGCCAGTCGGCGAACCGCTCGCCGAGCAATTCGTGCAGGACGATCCCGACCGAGTAGGTCTCCGGGCCGGTGGAGCAGCCGGCGCTCCAGATCCGCAGCCGCCGCTCGGCGCCCCGCGCGGCGAGGCGCTCGGGCAGGATCGTGGTCCGCAGGGCCGCGAATTGCTCGGCGTAGCGGAAGAAGAACGTCTCGCCGATGGTGACCTCTGCCTCCAGCGCCGCCCACTCGGCCTCCGATTCCTCCAGCAGCACGAGGTAGCCGGCGGGATCGGGCACGCCCCGGGCGCGCATGCGCCGGCCGACCCGCTCCCACAGGAGATCGTCCTTGTCGGCGTAGTAATGGTGGCCGGTGCGGGCGACGAGGCGCGCCTTCAAGGCCGCGAAGGCTGGATCGCCGGTCGGGACCGGCCGCGGATCCGGCATGTCCGGCTCAGGCCGCCCATTCGGCGAGGCGCGCCTGCGCGTCCCGCGTCTGCGCCGCCAGCCGCTCGCGCTCCTCGGCGAAGAGGATACGCTCGACCGCGAGCCCGTGCACCAGCCGCTCGCCCAGCCGGATCTCCGCGCCGACGCAGCCGTTCAGGGTGGTCTCGCCGGCGACCGGCCGGATCTGATCGTGGTCGACCCGCACGACATCCGCGACCCGGTCGACGAGGAGTGCCTGGGGCGCCTCGCCGTGGAGCAGGACGAGATGGCGGTAGAGCGCCTGACGGGCCGTGACCGGGCGGCCGAGACCGAACAGGACCGCGAGATCGATCACCGGCACGGCGGCTCCGGCGAGGTTGAGAAAGCCCGCCAGCGCCCCCGGCACCCCCGGCGGGCGCCACAGCCGGGGCAGGGGCAGGATCTCCCGCACCGCTCGGCGCGGCAGGGCGCAGTCCGTTCCGGCGATCGCGACCAACAGGTAGGCCGTCCCGGTCGTCATCCTGCACACCCCCCCCTTTGGGCCGAGCTTGAGCCGATCTCGGGGCCAAGCCCCCACATCCCAGATAGGGGAGGCGGGGGAAGTTTCCAAACCGCCCGGGTCGGCACCCTGTCGGCCCGCGCCGGAGGTGTTATGAGGCGCCGCCCGAGGCGAGAGGAGCGGCCCCGTCATGATCGAGATCCGGCAGGTCGGCCATGCCTTCGGGGAGCGCGTGGTGTTGCGCGACCTCACCCTCGACCTGAGGGAGCGGCGCATCGCCGTGGTGGGCGGCAATGGCAGCGGCAAGAGCACCTTCGCGCGGCTGCTCAACGGCCTGCTGCTGCCCTCCCGGGGAATCGTGCGGGTCGACGGACTCGACACGCGCCGCGACGGCAAGGCGGTGCGCCGCAAGGTCGGCTTCGTGTTCCAGAATCCCGACAACCAGATCGTGCTGCCGGTGGTCGCGGAGGATCTCGCCTTCGGGCTGACAAATCTCGGGCTGCCGAAGGACGAGATCGCCCGGCGCACGGACGAGGCGTTACGCCGCTACGATCTCTTCGCCTTGCGCGACCACCCGGCCCACCTGCTCAGCGGCGGCCAGAAGCAGTTGCTGGCGCTCGCCGGCGTGCTGGCGATGGCCCCCGACGTGATCGTGTTCGACGAGCCGACGACGCTCCTCGACCTGCGCAACAAGCGCCGGATCGCGCAGGCGATCGACGATCTGCCGCAGCGCGCGGTCGTGGTCTCGCACGACCTCGCCTTCCTGGAGCATTTCGACCGGGTGCTGGTGTTCGAGGACGGCCGCGTCGTCATCGACGACCGCCCCGCGGTCGCCCTGCCGGCCTATGTCGCGAGAATGTCGTGACGCCCTACCTGCCGGGGGAGAGCATCCTTCATCGCTGCCCGCCGGGGGCCAAGATCCTCGCGCTCGTCGTCGCCGGCACCGTCCTGTTCGGGCTGCCGCGGCTCGACCTCGCCCTCGCGGCCCTCCTCGTCACGGCGATGCTCTACCGGCTCGCCGGGATCCCAGCCCGCCTCGCGCTGGCGCAGTTGCGGCCGCTCGCCTGGATGCTGGCCGTGCTGGTCCTGGTCCAGCTCGCCCTCGATGGCTGGCTCGCCGGCCTGCTGGTCGCCGCCCGCCTCGTGGCGCTGATGCTGCTCGCCGGCCTCGTGACGCTGACGACCCGCGCCTCCGCCCTGATCGAGGCGCTGCAACGCGGTCTTTCCTGGCTCAGGCCGGTCGGGGTCGATCCCGCCAAGGCCGGTCTGGCCATCGCGCTCACCTTGCGCTTCATCCCGGTGCTCGCCGCCGTCGCCGCCGAGGTGCGCGAGGCGCAGCGCGCCCGGGGCCTGGAGCGCAGCCTGGTGGCGCTCACCGTCCCGGTCGTCGTGCGCCTGCTCAAGATGAGCGACGACATCGCGGCGGCGATCGAGGCGCGGTCCTACGACCCGCACGCGGCCGATGGCCGATCGTCGCCTCGGCCTGATCGCCAGACGGATTTCGGCCGGCGCCCATGACACCCGCCATCGTCAGTCCGGGCTCCGCTGCGCGGCCCCGGACTGACGATGGCGGGTGTCCGAGACAATCGGGCATCATCGCTCTCGCCCCGACGCTCCCTCCCTCACGCCAAGGACTCCCATGTCGACCCGGGACATCGTCTTCGTCGCGCTCTTCGCCGCCCTGACGGCGGCGCTCGGGCTGTTTCCGCCCGTGACCCTGCCGGTCATCGGCGTGCCGATCACCGCGCAGTCGATGGGGGTGATGCTGGCCGGCGCGATCGCGGGCGCGACCCGGGGCGGCGCCGCCTTGGCCCTGTTCGTCCTCCTGGTCTGCGCCGGGCTGCCGCTGATGGCCGGCGGGCGCGGCGGGCTCGGTATCGTCATGGGGCCGGGCGGCGGCTTCGTGCTGATGTGGCCGGTCGCCGCCTTCGTCATCGGCTTCCTCTACGAGCGCAGCCTGAAGACCCTGACGGTGTGGAAGGAGGCGCTGATCCTCGTCCTCGGCGGGGTCGTCCTCACCTACGCGGTCGGCATCCCGTGGATCGCGGCCGTGGCCCGGGTCGATCTCGCCAAGGCGGCGATCGGCTCGGCCTGGTTCCTGCCGGGCGACGCCGCGAAGGTCGTCGTCGTGGTGCTGATCGCCCGGGCGGTGCGCCGGGCCTATCCGACGCTCCCGCCGCGAGGGTGAGGAGCCGAGGTCAGGCGCCCGGCAGGGCGCGGCTGCCGGGCTTCACCGCCGGGATCGCGGCGAGGTCCGGCGGCAGCTGGTCGGCCGGGTAGTTCGGGATGTCGAGGGTGACGAGGGCGACCAGCGGCAGGCCGAGATCGGCCTTGCCGCCCGAGCGGTCGATCAGGCAGGCGGCGCCCACCACCTCGCCGGGCTCCCCGGTCAGGGCCGCCAGGCATTCGCGGGAGGACAGGCCGGTGGTGACGATGTCCTCGACCATCACCGCGCGGGCGCCCTTCGGGATCTGGAAGCCGCGGCGCAGGGCGAACGGCTTGCCGGGATCGCGCTCGACGAAGATCGCCCTGGCGCCCAGCGCCCGGGCGGTCTCGTAGCCCGGCACGATGCCGCCGATCGCCGGCGAGACGACGTAATCGACCCGGCCGTACCGATCGGCGATCCGCTCGGCGAGCGCGCCGCAGACCCGCGCCGTCCGCACCGGATCGGTGAAGATCGCCATCTTCTGGAGGAAGACCGCGCTGTGCAGCCCCGAGGAGAGCACGAAATGCCCTTCGAGCAGGGCTCCGGCGGAGCGGAATTCGGCGAGGACGTCGTCGGAGGTCATCGTACCGGGGGTCATGGTGGCCTTCAGTGGTCGGGGGGCATCACTGAATCGGGGCTTGTGGCAGCGCGCCCGTCCGGGTGCAATCCTGTCCCGCCGCGGGCAATGGGCCCGTGCCTCCATGAGAAAAGCCCCGGCGCAAACCGCACCGGGGCTCTTCATCGTCTCCCATGCACCGGGGCGAGGACCGCCCCGGTGCAACCGATCTCAGTAGTTGTACGCCCGCTCGCCGTGATCGGCGAGATCGAGGCCCTCGCGCTCCTCGTCCTGGGTCACGCGCAGGCCGACCACCACGTCGACGATCTTGTAGAGGATCGCCGAGCCGATGCCCGACCACAGGATGGTGAAGCCGACCGCCTTGGCCTGGGACAGGAAGGCCGGGCCGAACTCGTAGGCCGCGGCCACCAGCTCGCCGGGCTTCGTCGCGTAGTCGGGGGCGCCGACGCCGCCGAGAGCCGGATTGACCAGGATGCCGGTGGCGAGCGCGCCCAGGATGCCGCCGACGCAGTGCACGCCGAAGACGTCGAGGGAGTCGTCGTAGCCGAGGGCGTTCTTGACGGTCGAGCACATCACGAAGCAGACGGCGCCGGCGACGAGGCCGAGCACGATCGAGCCCATCGGGCCGGCGAAGCCGCAGGCCGGGGTGACGGCGACGAGGCCGGCGACCGCGCCCGAGAGCATGCCGAGCAGCGAGGGCTTGCCCTTGGCGACCCATTCGACGAGGAGCCAGGACAGGCCGGCCGCCGCGGTGGCCACGAAGGTGTTGATCATGGCCAAAGCCGCCGAGCCGTTGGCCTCGAGGTTCGAGCCGGCGTTGAAGCCGAACCAGCCGACCCAGAGCAGCGAGGCGCCGATCATCGTCATGGTGAGCGAGTGCGGGGCGAGCAGGTCGCGGCCGTAGCCGATGCGCTTGCCGATCATCAGGCAGCCGACGATGCCGGCGATGCCCGCATTGATGTGCACCACGGTGCCGCCGGCGAAGTCGAGCGCGCCCCACTTGAACAGCAGGCCGGCATCGGCGTTGACGGCGTCGAGGGCGTCCTGGGCCGCCTTCTTGGAGGCGTCGTCGGTGGCTGCCGCCAGCGCCTTGGCGGCGTTGCCGACCGCGTCGGGGCCGCCCCAGTACCAGACCATGTGCGCCATCGGGAAGTAGATGAAGACCAGCCACAGCAGGCAGAACAGCAGCAGGGCCGAGAACTTCATGCGCTCCGCGAAGGCGCCGACGATCAGCGCCGGGGTGATCATCGCGAACGTCATCTGGAAGCAGATATAGACGTATTCGGGGATGACGACGCCGTTCGAGAAGGTGGCGACGGTGGAGTTCGCGTCGACGCCGCGCAGGAACGCCTTCGAGAAGCCGCCGACGAAATCGTTGAGGCCGCCGCCATTGGTGAAGGCGAGGCTGTAGCCGAAGAACACCCAGACGATGCAGGCGAGGCTGACGATGGCGAAGACCTGGGTCAGCAGCGACAGCATGTTCTTGGTGCGGACGAGGCCGCCGTAGAACAGGGCGAGGCCGGGCACCGACATCATCAGCACCAGCGCGGACGAGATCAGCATCCAGGCGGTGTCGCCCTTGTTGGCCACCGGGGCGGCCGCCGCAGCCGCGGCCGGCGCGGCCGCGGGGGTCGGCGTCTGCGCCAGGGACGGCTCCACCAGGACCAGCGCCAGCGCGGCGCCTCCCAGGCCCAGAGCCAGGACGTTGCGAAGCTTCATGGAAGAGGAACTCCCGATGGAATCAAAGGCAATGCCGTGAAGGACGTCTGGCAGGGCATCGTCACCGCCCCGCCCGGATGGCGAGCTAAGCAGATTTGCGGAGCGCAGCTCTGCCTGTTGCGTTATTGTTTCCGCATCATGTTCATTGCCGAGCCTGAGGCTGGTTCGGCAGCCGGGACTCAGAGGGCGTCGACGTCGGTCTCGCCGGTGCGGATACGCACGGCTTTCTCGAGCGGCATGACGAAGATCTTGCCGTCGCCGATCTGACCGGTGCGGGCCGCAGCCGCGATGGTGTCGACGACGTTCGAGACGAGGTCGGTGGCGACCGCCACCTCGATCTTGAGCTTGGGCAGGAAGCTGACGGCGTACTCGGCGCCGCGATAGATCTCGGTATGTCCCTTCTGCCGGCCGTAGCCCTTCACTTCGGTCACGGTCAGGCCGTGCACGCCGATGCTGGTGAGGGCGTCGCGGACCTCCTCCAGCTTGAACGGCTTGATGATGGCCATGACGATCTTCATGGGACGAGCCCCCTTTCGATTTGGCGTCTCCTCCCGGGCGAGCCGGGCGAGGCATGATCCGGCGCCGAGGTGATCCTGCTGGGCCCCCGCACCGGTCTCGGACGGGAATAATCAAGGAACGTGCCACGGATGACCCGCGAACTTACGGACAAGCTGCCCGGTTCCTGGGCCGATTGCGGATAATGAAGCCGTTCCCGGCGGCAGTGCCGATGAAAAAACCATCACGTGCCTAAATCAAAAGCAGCGACGGTTCAGGCGCCGGGTTCAGGGCGATGCGCGCGTCGCGGATCAGACCGGCTGCGCGGCCGAGTCCACCAGGATGTCGTCGCGGGCGAGGGTCGGGCCGCCCGACACGCGCCGGTCGTCCGTGGCGGGCCGCGCGCCATCGTGCGGGAGATGGCGGCGACCGCGCCGGTGATTCGCGGGATCATCCGGCCGGACGCCGATCATGGTTTTCGACAACCGACGGCATGATTTGTCAAGCACGAAGACACCAAAACGAAAATCAATTCATCGTTATTTTACAATATAAGATAGTCATTTCCAAAATCGATATCAATTAAGTCTCGTATCATTTATCGAATCACAATAAACGAAGGGCACGGCGCAATCGCGCCGATCCGAGGTTCCCATGGCCAAGACAGCAGCAGAAATCATCGATCTTGGAAGTGCGATGAACAATCCGCTCCGGCCTGATGATATGCATACGGAGATGAATGGTGTCGCCGGCGCCATCGCGATGTTGCAGACCTACGCCACGCTGACGACGCAACAGGCTGACCTCGATCCGAGAACGCTCGGCGATGTCGGCGCCACCCTGATGCCGAAGCTCGTCCAGCACCAGAAAGCCGCGAAGCGGAATGCCGCCCTGCTTCTGCGGACGGTGGGGCCGGAACTGATCACCGGGCTGACCGACGTCATCGCCTTCAGCAGCATGGTGCAGTCGTTCGGCCACGCGATGATGCCGCCGCTCCATGCGGTGACCGCGAAGCCGGCAGCCCGCGAGCAGGTCCAGGGGCTCCTCGCCCAGCTCGACCTCGACGCCGGCAAGCGGGCGGCGGCGTCGCGGGCCCTCACGGCCAAGCTGGCGACCGCCCTGGAACAGGCCCATGCCGATTCCAAGAACCTGGCCGCCGACTACGAAGAGGCGCAGCGCGTGCTCGGGACCGAGGGCGCGGCGCATGCCGAGGTGCAGCAGCAGATCGCCGATCTGAGGCGCAAGATCAGCGGCGAGATCGCCGGCGTGGTGATCTCGGCCCTCGTCACGACGGCCGGCTTCGTGGCGATCGGGGTCGGTGCCCTCGCCACCCTGCCGACGGGCTTCACCAGCGAGGCGGTCGTCCTGGCGGGGGTCGGCATCGCGGCGGGGGGCATCGCGGGGCTCACGACGGCGGCCGCCGCTCTGGCCAGCGACAACGGAACCCTCGCCGATCTCTACCAGCGCTCGGCGGCGCTCAGCCTGACCCTGACCCTCGTCGATTCCATCGGCGCCCAGGTCCGGACGGTGGAGACGGCGGTGGACGAGACGAAGACGGCCCTCGGGTCTCTGACCTCCGAATGGGCCTCGATCCAGGCGGGGATCGCCAGCTTCCGGCAGGAGGTCGCGAAAGCCTCGGATGCCAGCGACACGGCGCATCTCACCGCGGCCCTCCACCTCGCCCAGCGCGACTGGGCCGCGATCAGCCAGCAGGCGCAAGGGCTGCTCACCCGCCTCGTCGAGCTGGCGCCCCGGCCGGTCAACCACGTCACGGCGATGGACGCCGCCGCCTGATCGAGACGCAATCCGGACGATCACGCCCGGATGTCGCTGCATCCCAACGGTCGCCGACAGCCACCTTTGATTGCAGTCTCACGGTCTCGCCAAGGTTCACCGTCCGGCCCAAGGTTCCGGACGCCTGGGCTTGGCCTCGACATGTCGAGATCGGGCAATGGCCTCGTCGAAGGTGGACGTCCCCGAGGCCGACATCGATGCGTCGGCCTCGGAGACCGTTGGCCTCACAAGCTCGCGCGGCCTTCGCGCAACGCCGACATCCGCATCGCGACGGCGATTGCGTCGCACGCGCCGCGCGATCGGTCGGATGTCGCAGGGCCCCGATTCCGTCACGACAGCTCACAGGATCCGCTCCATGGCCACCATCACCACCTTCCGCTCGCTCGCCAACATGGACAGCAAGTCCATTGCGACTCTCGGCGATACCGTCACGCAATCCGCCTCCGCCGGATTGCTGGTGCAGAGCTACTGCACGCAAGTGGCGCAGCAGCCGATGATCGTGATCCCGGATTCGGTCGCCGCGAAGCTGCCGCCGATCGGTAAGCAGCTCGAGACCGCGCAGGCCAATGCCAGCGCCTACCTGAAGACGGTGCAGCCCCAGATCATCGGCGTCGTCACCGATGTCGGCGGCTATGCGCAGCAATTCACCGTCTTCAACACCCTGATCAACGGCAAGATCGAAGCCTGGAAGGGCGGCTCGTCCAATGCCAAGGCCGAAGCCCTGGTGCTGCTCCAGCAGTTGCAGCGCGACCTCGACGGCAAGGTGATCAAGGTCGCCGGCGTGCGGACCTCGCTGGAGGACTTCCGGGGCAAGCTCAACACCGACATCTCGAACTTCAACACCGCCGCGCAGCAGGCCGCCCTGGTGATCGAGGGCAGCACGGGGGCGATCGCCGAGCTGAGCAACCAGATCGACGACATGAACAAGCGGATCGCCGGCGCCGCGGCCGGCGTCGCGATCAGCGGCCTCGTGATGATCGGGGGCGGGCTGATGATCGCCTTGGGCGCCATCGGGACGGTCTTCACCGGGGGCGCCAGCACGCCGCTGATCATCGCGGGCGTCGCGGTGACGGTCCTCGGTGCGGCGGGCCTGACCGCCTCGTCGGTCGTCCTCGCCAAGCTGATCGAGGCCAAGAGCGGCCTGCTCACCCAGCAGGCGCAGCTCAACGGGACCGTGACGTTCCTGACGGACTTCAAGGGAACGATGGGGACCCTCGGCAGCTCCGCCGCCACCGCCGCCCAGCAGCTCACCAACATGAAGAACGCCTGGGACATCCTGGGCGGCAACCTGGGCAACGTCGTCGCCTCGGTCCAGAGCGCGCAGACCTACTCCGACCTCCCGGTCGTCGTGCAGGCGTATCTCAACACGGCCGCGTCGCAATGGACGACGGTGCTGGGGAACGTCACCACCATCCAGAACCAGATGTCGGGCGTGAAGTCCGTCAAGGTGCCGGGCGGCCAGGCCGGGATGGGGGCGCTCACCGTCGCCGCGTTGCAGAACCTGCGCGCCGCCTGAGCGATCGGCCGGACGGGTTCGTCCGGAGGACGGATGATCCCGACGGCCGACAGCCGGCCGGCGCCCGGACCGGGCGCCGGCCTCACCGATGCCCGGCCGACCGGGCCGAGGGAGCCTCCATGTTCCAGACGCTCATCGACAACGCCGCCCGGGCGGCGAAGGCGGTCGCCGACACGCCGCACCTGCCGCCCGAGGCGGATGGCCTGCGCGCCCACGCCGCCGATTTCCCCGCCGCGGTGGCACCGCCGCTCGGCGCCATGGCGGCGCAGATCGGCGCCTTCGCCGGCACCGCCTGCGAGACGGCGGAGAGGCTGAAGCCCTTGATCGACGCCTGGGGGGCCGGGGACGAGCACGTCCGCGACGCCATCCTGGCCGTCCTCTCGGATCTCACCAAGCGCCTGTCCGATGCGATCGCGGCGGATCAGGCCGCCTTCGCCGTCCTGTCGCGGTACCGCGACCAGATCCTGGCCGACCAGCGCCAGGTGGCGCAGATCGCCCGGGACGTGGCGGTCCGCATCGATGTCCTGCGCACCCGGCTCGACCAGGCCCGGGACGAGGCCGAGACCCAGCGCAAGCGCCTCACGATCCTGCGGGCGATCCCGTTTCCGCTCCCTTGGGTCGTCGCCGAGATCGTCAGCCTGATCGGATCCGGCCACACGATGGAGCAGGAGCTGTCCAGCCTGTACAGGCAGCAGGCCGACTTGCAGGGCCAGGCCGCGGCTGCGGCCGGGGGCGCGACCGCCGTGCAGGGCTTTGCCGGCCAGCTCGCCGTTCTGGAGACCGCGACGCAGAACCTTGTCACCTTCGCGAGTGCCGCCCAGGGCAACATGATGCAGATGATGCAGGCCCTGACGGGCGGCGCCGGCAGCGCCGTGCCGGTCGTCGTCCACGCCTATCTGGCGACGCTCGCGGCCGAGGCGCGGAGCATCCAGCACTATCTCGCGGACGGGTGACCCGGGCCGCCGCGGGAGGTCTGGCGGAAGTGGCGAGGGATCGGGAGAAAGCGCCGCCGCCGGCCGCGCCGCATTGACAGACGGGCCGGATCCTGGCTCGGTCCCGGAAGCGGGACGGTCGGCCCCGGCGAGCATCGCGGCGCCGCGACTCCGGACCCGCGACGCGTCCCTGTCCCTCGGAACCCGTGTCCCGGCTTCTCGACCCTCCCTGTCCGGCACGGGCGACCGACCCGATCTCCGCGCCCTCCCGCGCTGGCCGTCTCGCCCTCTGGTCCGGCCGGCCGATGCGGGCGCGGCTGATGGTGGTCGTCGTCCTGATGAATCTGCTGGCGGCGGCGATCTCCGGCGCCGTCATCATCCACAAGGCCCGCACCGCCACCGAGGTCGAGACCGCCTCCTCGATGGCGGTGGTCGAGCCGTTGGTGGCCGAGACCCTGCAAGCCGTGCAGGACGCGCCGCTGCACGGCCTGTTCCGCACCCTCGCCCTGCGCTTCCGCGGCCTGCGCCACGTGCGGGTGACCCTGCTCGATTCCGGCAACCAGCCGGTGGAAGCCGGCGGGCGGCGGGAGGGCACGCGGCGGGCCCCGCGCTGGTTCGCGGCGCTGATCGCCCCGCCGGCGCAACGCCACGAGGTGCCGCTGATGCTGCGCGGCGCCCGCATCGGCACCGCCCTTGTCACCGCCGAGCCCTCCGACGAGATCGACGAGGTCTGGGGCTACGCCCTGGCGCTCGGCCTCACCGGCCTGTCCCTGAGCCTCGCCATGCTGGCGATCCTGAGCCTCGCCTTCGGGCGGATCCTGAGCCCGCTCGCCCAGCTCGCCGCCGGGCTGACCCGGCTGGAGCAGCAGGATTACGATGCCCGCGTCGGCCGGCCCGATACGCGCGAACTGGCGGTGATCGCCACCGGCTTCAACCGCCTTGCCGAGGCGCTCGGCGCCGCGCGGGCCGCCAACCTGCGGCTCACCCGGCGCCTCCTCACCGCCGAGGAGGACGAGCGCCGGCGCACCGCCCTCGAACTCCATGACGAGTTCGGCCCGTGCCTGTTCGCGCTGGAGGCCAATTCCTCCTCGATCGCCCGCATCGCCGCGACCCTCGACGAGCCGGCCCGCGCCCGCCTGACCCAACGCACCGACGACATCGCGGCGATCGTCAAGCGGGTGCAGACCATCAACCGGGCCCTGCTCAACCGCCTGCGCCCGGCCGGCCTCGGCCAGGTGCCGCTCGCCCGCTGCCTCGAACTCCTGGTGCGCGAGGCGGCGCGCCACCATCCCGAGGTCGTGGTCGAGGGCCGCTTCGCGCCGTTGAAGGCGGGCTATGGCGACCTCGTCGACCTCACCGTCTATCGCTGCGTGCAGGAGGGGCTGACCAACGCGCTGCGCCATGCCGGCGCGGCGCGGGTGACCGTGGCGGTGGCCGAGGAGGAGGGCAGCCTGCGCCTCACCGTCGACGACGACGGGAGCGGATTGGCGGTCGATCCGGGCGAGGGGCGGGGCGAGGGACGCGGCCTTGCCGGGATGCGCGAGCGGGTCGAGGGGTTGGGCGGCCGCCTCGCCTTGGTGCCGCGCGCGCCGGGCACGTCCCTGCGGATCACGCTCCCGGCCGAGACGCCCGAGGAGGAAGCCCCGTGACCCGCGTCGTCGTCATCGACGATCACCCGATCGTGCTCCAGGGCGCCCGGCGCCTGCTCGAGGATGCGGGGGCCGAGGTCCGGACGGCGGCCTGCCTGCCGGCGGGCTACCGCGCGATCCTGCGCCTTCGCCCCGCGGTGGCGGTGATCGACCTGACCTTCCCGGGCCGCGAGCTGGCGGGGCTCGCACTGATCGGGCGGGTGCGCAAGCGCGTGCCGGCCACCCGCGTGATGGTGTTCAGCATGCATGCCGACCCGGCGATCGTCGCCCGGGCGCTCGCCGCCGGCGCCATCGGCTACGTGCTCAAGGATGCGCCCGCCGGCGACCTGGTGCGGGCCTACGAGCAGGTCCGGTCCGGGCGGCCCTCCCTCGACGGGCGGCTCGCCACCGAGGTCGCCCTGCTCCAGGCCGATCCGCACCGCTCCCTGCTCGGTGGTTTGAGCGCGCGCGAGCGCCGCATCCTGGCGCTCCTGGCGGAGGGGCGGGGCTATGCGGCGATCGCCGCGGATCTGTCGGTCAGCTACAAGACGGTGACGAATGCGTGCGCGGCTTTGCGCCAGCGGCTCGGGGTGGCGACCCTGACCGAGCTGACGCATTTCGCGGTCCGGCACGGGGCGGAGCTGCGGTGAAGACGGGCGCGTCCTGCCTCCGCAGATTTCGCCGAAGTGGTCACCGGTTCGGCAGCAAAAATCGGCGATCGAACAAGAACCTAAGCGGGCGACGCGTTGGCCTGCCAACGCACGTCTGCTTCGGACGGCAGCCCCAAGACGGAAGGGCAGCCCATGATGCGGCTCGTGACGCTCGCCCTTGCGGCACTCACGTATGGCTGGCTGGCATCGGTGCTGTTTGGTGATCCCGTGAAGCCGCTCGCTCTGGCGACGTTCTGGTCTGAACGGCTCGGCCTCGCGCATTGGCGCTTGCTCGCGGCGCTCGGCATTGCAGTCTCCGCTGTGGTCTTCGCACAGCCCTTCCGGAACGTCGTCCCCGATGCGCTACGGCCGTCGGCCTTCGTGATCGTCGCCGTTCTCCTTCCGACCGCGCTCGTGGGCGTCCTCGCGGATCGGGTCAGGCATCGCGCCGTTGAGGCATTCGGCGCTGACGCTGTCGAAGAGCAATCATTCTTCACCTCCCTCTCCGAGGCGCCGAAAGATTTTCAGTTTTTCCTGCACACGGCCGTGGTCAAGGATTGTAGATTCTACGCTTGGAGCTACCGGGATCTCGCGTTCTACGCGATACCTCTGGACGCCATCGGCAATGTCGTGCCGCAAGCGTGGCGCAAGCGGTGCGGGTTCGAGGTCGAGCGACCCTGATCGTCGCTCGACGGTCCCGTCAATTGCAGATCCACGCGGGCCGCTACAACGCCTCGCCCCGCATCAACCGCGGCTGGCGCCCGCGCAAGCCCGCCGCCTCGCGGATGAACAGCCGCTTCAATCCCGGCAGCCGGTCGACGAGGCCGAGGCCGAGGTCGCGGGCGAGGCGGACCGGCAGCGCATCGTTGGAGAACAGGCGGTTGAGGCCATCGGTCGCTGCGCCCATCGCGAGCGTGTCGAAGCGCCGGCTGCGCTCGTAGGTCTCCAGGGCTTCAGGCCCCCCCGGATCGAGGCCGAGGCGCATCGTATCCGTCAGGGCCTCCGCCAGGGCGGCGGCGCTGCGCAGGCCCAGATTCAGGCCCTGGCCGGCGATCGGGTGGATGACGTGGGCGGCGTCGCCCAGGAGCAGCAGGCGCTTCGCGCCGAAGCGCCGGGCGATGCCGAAGGAGAGCGGATAAGCCTTGAGCGGCGATTCCAGGGCCAGGCGGCCGAGGCCCAGCCCGAAGCGCCGCTCGACCTCCATCAAAGCCTCGTCTGGCCCGCCGCCGAGGAGGGCCGGCACCTCGGATTGCCGCTCGGTCCAGACGATCGAGGAGCGGTGGCCGAGCGATCCGCCCGGAGGCAGCGGCAGCACCGCGAAGGGGCCGGAGGGCAAGAAGTGCTCGATTGCCCGGCCCTCGTGGTCGCGCTCATGCGCCACCGTCGCGACGATGCCCGATTGCGGATAGGACCAGCCGACCCAGCCGATGCCGGCAGCCTCGCGCAGGCGCGAGCGGGCGCCGTCCGCCGCGACGACGAGATCGGCCCGGATCGACCGGCCGTCCGGCAGGCGCGCAGTGATCCGGTCGGGCTCCGGAACGGCCGCCGCGACGGGGCTCGGCTCCAGCACCACGCCCGAAGCGACCGCGGCCTCCCGCAGGGCGGCGAGCAGGCCGCCGCCCTCGATCATGTGGGCGAAGGGCTCGCCCTCGGCCACCTCGCCCTCGAAGGTCAGGAAGGTCGGCCGCACCGGATCGGCGAGGCGGCTGTCGGTGATGACCATCTGGCGGATCGGCTGCGCGCCCGGGGAGACCGCGTCCCAGACGCCGAGACGCGCCAGCATCCGCCGGGCGGCGGCGGCGACCGCATAGGCGCGCAGGTCCGGCGGGGCATCCGTCCGGCCGAAGGCCGGATCGCAGACCGTGACCCGCACGGCCTCGCCGAGGGCCTGGCGCAAGGCCAGGGCGAGGGCGAGCCCCGGCAGCCCGCCGCCCGCGACCACGATCTCCCGCGCCGTCCCCCGCCGCCCGCTCACGCCGTCACCCTGCACCATGTCGCGATCGCCTGCTGCTCGTTCGGTGGGCAGGCTCATAGCACATGGCGGGCCCGTGCGTCGCTTGACGGTGCGCCTCGGCCTGCGTCAGCGATGCGCGCCCTCTCCCTTAAGCAGACTTGCGTTGGCAGGCCAACGCTTCGTCCGCTTGGGGTCTTGTTTGATCGCAGATTTTTGCCGCCGAACCGGTGACCACTGCGGCGAAATCTGATTAGCCCGGATCCCGGCCTCCGGCGATCCAGCACGGTCGGCCGATCGCCTCGCGATCGGCCGCCGACCCTGTCGAGGAAGATGGGCTTCGCGCGCCGTCCCGCGAGCGAAGCGATGCGCCGCCTACCAGGTTACCCGCACGCCACCATAGACCGAGAGCGGCTGCACCAGGGTGGTGGTGCGGGGATCGTTCAGCACGTAGCGCCCCGCGAAGTTGTCGTCGCGCTCCAGGAAAGTGCCGAAATTGGCGTAGCGGTTGTTGAACAGGTTGGTCACCAGGCCGAAGACCTGCACGTTCTTCGTCAGCTGGAAACTGGTATTGAGGTTGGCGGTGACGTAGGCCGGCAGCTTGCGGTTGAGGTTCGACTCGTCGCCGCGGAAGTAGGACGACGAGAACGCCTGCATGTTCATGCCGAAGCGCCATTCCGGCGTGATCGCGTAGTCGAAGCCGGCCTTGAACTGGTGGTCGGGCACCAGCGGCAGCTTGTTGCCCGGACGCACGGAGATGAGCCCGTCATCGGCGAGCGGGTTGTTGGGCGAGGACAGGTCGCCGCGGAACTCGAAGGTGGCGTCGATCAGCGCGTAGTTGGCGTAGAGGCTCAGGCGCCCGGTCGTGTACTCGCCCGCGACCTCGATGCCCTGGCGCCGGGTCGCCGGCACGTTGACGAAGTAGCCGCGCGCCGCGTTGCCCGGCACCGCGACCTGGAGGATGTCGTTGGTCAGGTCGGTGCGGAAGGCGCCGAGCTTGTAGGTGAGAAGCCCGCCCTCGTAGAAGTTCGGCACCGAGCCGCGGATGCCGACCTCGTAGGTGCGCGCCTCGACCTGCTTGAGCGGCGGATCGGCGACCAGCGAGTTCGGCAGCAGGCAGGGCCGGTCCGGGTTGGCGCAGGCGAGTTCGAGCGGCGTCGGTGCCCGGTTCGACTCGGAATACCCGCCATAAAGGGTCAGCGAGTCGGTGAAGCGGTAGGTCAGGCCGGCGACCGGGTTGATGCGGGTGAAGTAATGCGTGCCGGTAACGTCGGGCGAGAAGCCGGTCTGGTCCTGGGTCGAGATGCGGGCGAAGTTCAGCCGCGCCCCGGCGGTGAGCGAGAGCCGGTCGGTCAGATCGAACGTGTCGAGGGCATAGAGGCCCATAAAGAGGTTCGAGCCGGTCACCTGGCTCGGCGCGATGCCGAGCGCCGCCGCCGTGCGGATCGGGCCGACGCCGAGGCCCGGGATGGTGCCGTAGGTCGGATTGTTCGGGTCGGTCGTGACGCTCAGGTCCGGGTTGATGACGCCGAGCGTGCTTCCCGACTTGAAGCTGTAATTCGCGACGTCGATGCTGCCGCCGACGATGAAGGTGTTGGGACGGTCGAAGACCCGGTCGCGGTTGGTGGCCTGGAGCGTGCCGCCATAGCCGGTCGCCTCGGTCCGCACGGTGTCGTAGGTGCCGTAGGGCACGCCGGTCCGGAACGGGATCTGCTGGTTCCGGGGTCCGAGGATCAGGAACTGGTTGCGGAACGCCTGGTCCGACTGGCCGGGCGCACGCTCGAAGCCGTCATCCTCGAAGCAGAGCGAGCCGCGGAAGGACGAGCGCGTGCTGCAATTCTCGAACTCGGCGTCGTTGCCGTCGACCACGAACTGGCTGAAGCGGCGCATATAGGCGTTGCCCGACAGGTCCCAGGTCGGTGAGATGTTGACCTTGCCGGTCACCTGGATCTGGCCGACCGATGTGTCGATCGATTGCGGGTAGGTGAAGATCGCCCGATCGTTGTCGCGGGTGAAGTCGACCGGCGAGGCGGCGGCGGCGCCGAAATAGGTCTTGGCACCCGAGGCGATGACGTGGAACTCGGAATCGAGGGTGCGATGGCCGAGATCGGCATAGACCCGGCCGATCTCGGACGGCGATTGGTAGCGCCAGCCGGCATCGCGCAGGCCCTCGCCCGCGAAGTAGATGCTCCAGGGGCCGATCACCTCGCCGTATTGCACGGTGCCGAGGATGCGGCCGTCCGAGCCGCCCATCACCGAGACTTCCTTGCCCTGCCAGGTGAAGCCGTTCTTCATCTCGATGTTCACCGCGCCGCCGAGCGCGTTGAGGCCGAAGATCGGGTTGCCGGTGACGATGTCGATGCGGTTGATCGCGACCTGGGGGATCAGATCCCAGTTCACCACATCGCCGAAAGCCTCGTTGATGCGAGTGCCGTTCTGGTAGACGGCGAGGCCCTGCGGCGCGCCCTGGAGCGGCGAGGCGTCGAAGCCGCGATAGGTCAGGGTTTGGCGGAAGCTGTTGCCTTGGCCGTCGGACAGGTTCACGCCCGGGGTGGTGCGGGCAAGCGTGAAGGTGGGATCGAGGGTGGCACGGTCCTGCTCGAACTTGCGGGCCGTCACGGTCTCGACGGTGAAGGGCACCTTGGCGAGCGGCAGGGCGCCGCCGCCGTCGATCCGCTCGCCGGTGGCGGAGCGTGCGCCGATGCCGCCCGAGCCGGCCACCGGCGTCACCGGAACGACGTCGATCGTCTCCAGAGCGATGGTATTCTGGGCCGCCGCGGGCGCGATCAGCGCGGCCGAGACGAGAGCGGTCGTGACCAGAAGTCCCCAGCGCGACGCCACCATGACCGACCCACTCCCCGCCCGACGACTTATCTGTGCGGCGCTGCACGGCGCCTTCTGGACCGGAGAGATAGCGAGCTTCACCGTTCTGCCGCAATCCCAGCAAAGGTCATAAAGAGGCATTAAGAAGTATCGCGGCAGGATCGGCGTGCGAACCCCATCCACAGTGACGGGCTTGCAACATTCCGACGAGTGCGGAACGTCGCGACGCGGGGAGGGTGGCAATTGGTATTGCCGAATTTTCCCGGGCGATCGACTTGATCGACCGACCTTGCCGATCGACTCGGCACCTGTCACGCAGGGTCAGTCATGGAGGAGAGCGGCGACCGCCTCGGCCCCGGTGAGCGGCGCGCTGTCCCATTGCGCCGGTCGATCGATCGCGGCGCGCAGCATCGCCTTGTAGACGTGACGCGGCACCTCCTCGGCGCCGAACTGGGCGAGGTGGCTGGTGACGAACTGGGCATCGAGCAGGGTGTAGCCGCCGCGCCTCAGCCGGGCCGCGAGATGGACGAGCGCCACTTTCGAGGCGTCCCGGACGGTGTGGAACATGCTCTCGCCGAAGAACGCCGCGCCGAGGGAGACGCCGTAGAGCCCGCCCACCAGGGTGCGGGGCGTTCCGGCATAGACCTCGACGGTGTGGCAATGGCCGAGATCGAACAATTCGCCGTAGAGGGTGCGGATGCGGGCGTTGATCCAGGTACGGTCGCTGTCGCGGCGCGGCGCGGCGCAGCCCTCGATCACCGCGTCGAAGTTGCGGTCGGTCACCACCTCGACGTCGCCGTTGCGCACCGTGCGGGCGAGGCGGTGGCCGAGATGGAAGCGGTCGAGGGGCAGGATGCCCCGCTCCTTCGGCTCGACCCAGTACAGGGTCGGGTCGTCCGCATCCTCCGCCATCGGGAAGATGCCGGCCGCATAGGCTTTGAGCAGGATCTCGGCGGTGATCTCGACGTTCAGGCTGCCGTGCATCGACGGGGGTTCCGGGCGCAGGGGCGCGACGCAAGCATTGTCGCCCACCGCCGGGCCCCTGGCAAAGAGAGGGCACGGGAGGCCCGTCGACGACAGCCCCGGTGAGCGGCCGGGATGGCGAGGTACCGGTTGTCCGCGAAGGCGTCCCGGGTGGGCGCGCGGCGGTCCGGACGTTGACGCATCATCACCGCTCCCGCACAACGGCGCCCGCTTGAAGACGGGCGGCCGCGATGTCGCCGCGCGACCCGCGTCATCCCGGCCGAGATGCTGTTCAATTCCTTTCCGTTCCTCCTCGGCTTCCTGCCGGTCGCCCTCGTCCTCCATGCCGTCGTCGCCCTGCACCGGCCGGGCTGGCGGCTGCCGCTGCTGGTCGGGTTGTCATTCGTCTTCTACGGCTGGTGGGACCCGCGCTTCGTGCCGCTGCTCGCCGCCTCGATCGGGCTGAACTGGCTCGTCGCGCGCTGGTTCGGGAGGAGCCGCGCCGCCCTGCTGATCCCGCTCGCCATCGCGGCGAACCTCGCGGTGCTGGCCCTGTTCAAGTATGCGGGGTTCCTGGCCGGCCTCGCCACGGTTCTGCCGGGGCTCCACGACTTAGCCCGGCCGAGCCTCGCCCTCCCGCTCGGCATCTCGTTCTTCACCTTCCACCACGTGATGTACCTGACCGACCTGCGTGCCGGCCGGGCGCCGCAGATGAACCTGACGCGCTACGCTCTCTACATCGCGTTCTTCCCCCAGGTGCTGGCCGGGCCGCTGGTGCGCTGGAGCGAGATCCTCCACCAGTTCGACGAAAAACCCTATGCCCGGCCGGATGCCGCCGAGCGCGTCGGCCGCGGCCTGATGCTGCTCTGCCTCGGGCTGGCCAAGAAGGTTTTCCTGGGCGATCCGCTGGCGGCCTATGCCAACCCGGTCTTCGAGGCCGCCGCCGCCGGCAAGGTGGTGAGCGTGGCCGAAGCCTGGCAGGGCACGCTCGCCTTCACGTTCCAGATCTATTTCGACTTCTCGGGCTATACCGACATGGCGCTCGGCCTCGCGCTCCTGTTCGGGATCGTGCTGCCGCAGAACTTCGACGTGCCCTACCGCGCCACGTCGCTGCGGGAGTTCTGGCGGCGCTGGCACATGACCCTGTCGCGCTTCCTGCGCGACTACCTCTACATCCCGTTCGGCGGCAACCGGCGGGGACTGGGCATCCAGCTCGCCGCGCTCTTCGCCACCATGACGCTGGGCGGCCTGTGGCACGGTGCCGGCCTCACCTTCGTCGCCTGGGGGGCGGCGCATGGTGTGGGCCTCGGCGCCGGCACCCTGTGGCGCCGGGCCGGCCTGCGGATGCCGGCCCTCCTCGGGTGGGCCCTCACCTTCGCCTTCGTGGCCCTGACCTGGGTGCTGTTCCGCGCCACCAGCTTCGAGGCGGCGCTCGCCATGTTCAAGGGGCTGTTCGGCCTCGCGCCGGTCGGCCACGGCTTCAAGTGGCGGGCCTTCGTGCCGGCCCTGCTGGTGGCGCTCGTCGGCCCCACCGCCTGGGCCGCGGTCCACCGCCTGAAGCCGCGTCCGGCCCTGGCGATCGCCTTCGCGGCGCTCCTCGTGGCGGTGCTGCTGCGCATCGGCGACGACGCCAATTACGACTTTATCTACTTCCAGTTCTAGAGCGCTTCACGATCGCGGTGCCATCGCGAAGCTTCTCTCGCTCTTTGATTGTGCCGCATTTTCTACGACGAACCGGTATCCATTTCGTCGGAAAATGCTTTAGCCCCGCAGGATCATCCGGCCCGCCGAGACCTCGAACCCGCGCAGGCGGCGGAGGAACGACATGCCGAGGAGGCTGGTGTCGAGGCGCCCGCTCGGCAGGACCAGGGCGTCGACGTCGCGCACCGTGATCGCGCCGATCCGCATCTCCCGCACCCGCACCCGGGCCGCCGGGACCGCCCCGTTGGCCGTGGCGACCCGCGCGGTAAAGTCGCGCTCGGCGAGCGTGAGCCCGATCCGGCCCGCATCCTCGCGGGTGAAGACGCAGAGCGTAGCGCCGGTATCGACCAGCATGCGCAGCACCTGTCCCTCCACCGCCGGGTGGGCCCGGAAATGGCCGGACAGATCCTGGGAGAGGGTCACGGTGCCGTCGGACCCAGGCGCGGCTTCGGGCCGTGCCTGAGACGGCGACGGCCGGGACGCGGCGGCCGGGGCCGGGTCGCGGCCGATCCGGGCGACCCGCTCGATCACCTGTCCACCGGTCAGAGCGCCGCCGGCGAGCACGCCGAGGGCCCAGAGGATCGGGCGCGTCACGGAGGATCTCCACGTCTAACGACGGCATGTCAGGGACAGCGACCGGCAGGATCGCGCCCGTCCGGTTAAGGATCCGTCCGGCGATCGCGCGAAACTCCGGGGCATCCCCGGATCCTCCTCCGTTTCGTCTTCCGGTTCTTGCCATCGAGGGCCGCATCTGCTAGCAGCACCCCGCCCGCCGGACACCCTTGGAGGCCGGATTTCCGTTTACGGGAACGGGCGTGGCGACGTCGGTTCACAGGGCCGTCCTCGAGGGGGCGGCCTTCGGCGTTTGAGCCATCCGCACACACCATTTTAAGGATCACGCCATGAGCGCCGTGAAGCCGCTTGAGGCCGTGGCACGCGACCGGGTCGGCAAGGGGGCCGCCCGGGCCGTTCGTCGCCAGGGCCAGGTACCGGCCGTCATCTACGGGGGCAACAAGCCGCCGCAGGCCATCGCCATCGACCTCATTCGGACCCGCACCCTGATCTATGCCGGTGGCTTCCTGACCACCGTGTTCGAGATCAGCGCCGGCGGCCGCAAGGTCCGGGCGATCCCGCGCGACTACCAGCTCGACCCGGTCAGCGGCGTGCCGCTGCATGTCGATTTCCTACGCGTCGTCGCCGGCCAGTCGGTCGAGGTGCAGGTGCCCGTGCACTTCACCAACGAGGACGCGGCGCCCGGCCTCAAGCAGGAGGGCGGCACGCTCAACGTGGTGCACCACACCGTCGCGGTCGAGGTCGCCCCTGAGTCGATCCCGGATGCCATCACGGTCGACCTGACCGGCAAGGCGATCGGCGACACCATCCACGTCTCCGACCTGCCCGTGCCGGCCGGCGCCACCCTCATCCTCGACGGGGCCGAGGTCGTCGCGACCCTCGTGCCGCCGACGGTGCTCGGCGCCGAGGTCGAGGCCGAGGAGGCCGCCGTGGCCGAGGCCGCCCGCGCCGAGTCGGCCGCCGAGGCTGCCGCGGAAGAGGGGACCAAGGAGGACTGAGCCGGTCTCGGCTCTGGCCTCACCGGTCATCGGGACGCCCCGGTCGCGAGACCCGGGGCGTCTTTTCGCGTTTTCGGGGAGCTGTCTGTCGCCATGCGGCTGTTTGTCGGCCTCGGCAATCCCGGTACCCGCTATGCGGGCAACCGGCACAATATCGGCTTCATGGCGCTCGACGCGATCGCGCGCCGTCATCGTGCCGCGCCGTGGCGCCGCAAGTTCCAGGGCGACAGCACCGAGGCGGTGATCGGCACGGAGCGCGTGCTGCTCCTCAAGCCCCTGACCTTCATGAACGAGTCGGGCCGGGCGGTCGCCGAGGCGCAGCGCTTCTACAAGATTCCCCTCGAGCACGTGGTGGTGTTCCACGACGAGCTGGATCTGGCTCCGGCCAAGCTCCGGGTGAAGAAGGGCGGCGGCAATGCCGGCCATAACGGCCTGCGCTCGATCACCGCGCAATGCGGCAACGAGTATTGGCGCGCCCGCCTCGGCATCGGGCATCCGGGCGACAAGGCCCTGGTTCACGCCTACGTGCTCAACGACTTCGCCAAGGCCGAGACCCCCTGGGTCGAGGATTTGTGCGACGCGATGGCCGACAGCGCCGAACTGCTCGCCGCGGGCGAGGATGCCCGCTTCCAGAACAAGGTTCATGTCGCCATGGCCGGGCGCGGCTGGGACGAGGTGAAGCGCGTCGGCGAGAAGCCGGCTTGACCCCGCCATCGCCACATCGCAATGGCGACGCAACACGGCCGCGGGCCGGCGGTCTCTAGAGCACCACCCGATCGCGCTGCCATCGGGTGGTGCGCTAGAGCGCTTCACGATTGCGTTGCAATCGCGAAGCTGCTCTAGCTCTCTGATTTTGCTGCATTTTCTACGACGAACCGGCATCCGCTTCGTCGGAAAATGCTCTAGGTCTTTGATTGTGCCGCATTGTCTGCGACGAGCCGGTATCCACCTCGTCGGACAATGCTCTCGAGAATCGAACGGACTGATCTCATGGGCTTCAAATGCGGCATCGTCGGCCTGCCGAACGTCGGCAAGTCGACGCTCTTCAACGCGCTGACGCAGACCGCGGCGGCGCAGGCGGCGAACTACCCGTTCTGCACCATCGAGCCGAATGTCGGCGAGGTGGCGGTGCCGGATAGCCGGCTGGAGGATCTCGCCCGGATCGCCGGCTCGAAGGAGATCATCCCGACGCGCCTGACCTTCGTCGACATTGCCGGCCTGGTGCGCGGCGCCTCGAAGGGGGAGGGGCTCGGCAACCAGTTCCTCGCCAATATCCGCGAGGTCGACGCCATCGCGCATGTCGTGCGCTGCTTCGAGGACGGCGACGTCACCCACGTCGAGGGCAAGGTCGATCCGATCGCCGACATCGAGACGATCGAGACCGAGCTGATGCTGGCCGATCTCGACAGCCTCGAGAAGCGCCTCACCGCCCTGGAGAAGAAGGCCAAGGGCGCCGACAAGGAAGCCAAGGAGGTCCTCGATCTCGTGCAGCGGGCCCTGCCGCTCCTGCGCGACGGCAAGCCGGCCCGCCTCGTCCAGCGCAAGGCCGAGGAGGAGCGTCTGTTCTCGCAGCTCGGCCTGATGACGGCCAAGCCCGTGCTCTACGTCTGCAATGTCGAGGAGGGCTCGGCCGATTCGGGCAATGCCCACTCGGCCGCGGTCTTCGCCCGCGCCGCCGCGGAGGGCGCCAAGGCGGTCGTCGTCTCGGCCAAGATCGAGAGCGAGATCGCGGTGCTGCCCCCGGCCGAACAGGTCGAGTATCTGGAGGCGGTCGGCCTCGCCGAGCCGGGCCTGAACCGGGTGATCCGCGCCGGCTACGAGCTGCTCGGGCTCATCACCTACTTCACCGTCGGCCCGAAGGAGGCCCGGGCCTGGACCATCACCAAGGGCACCCGCGCGCCGGCCGCCGCCGGGGTGATCCACACCGACTTCGAGAAGGGCTTCATCCGGGCCGAGACCATCGCTTTTGCCGATTACACGGCGCTGAAGGGCGAGGCCGGGGCCCGCGAGGCCGGCAAGCTCCGGCTCGAGGGCAAGGAATACCTGGTGCAGGACGGCGACGTGCTGCATTTCCGGTTTGCAAACTGAAAAAACTCGGTTAATTTACGAAGAGTTGAATTTTGGGTGCGCATTTTGCGCGCCCTAAATTGAAGTGCGAAGTGAGCATGGGTATAGTTTCGGGTGCCGCTTTCAAAATTTTATTAAGATATTGTGGTTTCGCCCGTTTTATATTTTTATTCTATTTTTTTATCGGTTCTTTTGACGTGTTTGCTCAGGTTGTTTGTGCAGATCCTCCGAGTCAGGTGGCTTCGGAAGTAAGTGTCGAGGCCAAAGCTTCTGCTCAAACTATCGCAAGACTGGGTGCTGGGAGTATAACCGTTTCGGCTCAAAAAGCCGCAAAAAATCTGTATGAAAAATATCCTGATGTTAAAGAAATTATTATTGCTCAATTGATGATGAGCAATCTTTGCAATTTTCTCAAGGAGGCACGACAGCTAAATGATAAAGAGAAAATTGAAATTATCATGAACTTAAATAAGATGCTTTTAATGAAACAAAATCAAAAATTTAATGAGGATTTAAAAATACAAAAAAATGTGCCAAAACAACCAAAGCAAAACGATGTTTCGCATAGTAGTGGCGAATATCTACAATTTGCTGACACCAGTGGCCAAAATAATGTAGTTTTTTATAACAAAGGTGGTGCAATCTACAATGTTAGACATAAAAGAGAGAGTCACGTTGTTTTAAATATATCATGCGCTCGCAAATCCATTTTTCGAATTTTAATTCCTAGGCATGGCGTTTCGTCGCTGGGATACAGTAGACCTTCGAGGAAAATCGTGATATTTGAAGGCCCTTATTTGGCTTTAATCAACAATTGGATACTAAGAGCACACAAGTTTCTGAAAGAAGAATTCGACGAAACGTGTAAAATGAATAGCTATGTCAACTCCTTTTACGTTTTTGAATTTTTGCAAGCGGATGGATCGGAAGTCAGTTTGTATTATAATGGAGTCGCAAATGTAAATATTGCACAGGATCTTGTTATGAATCTTGGTGAGGCGAACTTGGCAGCTTACATAGAAAACGAATCAGAAAGAAGGCGAGCGAGCAAATTATACATCGATTTCGAAAATACTCAAGACGAATATGTAAAAAATGAAGTAAAAAACATTATTGATTGGAAGTGTGTATTGTTTATTTTTTGCGGCTAGAACAATTGTTGTATAAGTTATGGTTAATAAAACGAGCAGACATCAATGAAGGTCACGCGCATTCATCAGTGGGATGTTTCTATTTGCGAAGCTAGAACTGTGCAGAAAAAACTCGCCGCCGAGATCGTGGCCGATCGGCCCCTCGCCCTCGACGCCGTGCGGCTCGTCGCCGGGGTCGATGTCAGCGTGAAGTCCGATCGCTCGCAGGCGGCGGTCGTGGTCGCGACCTATCCGGATTTCCGGGTGGTCGAGACCGTCACCGCGCTGATGCCGACGCCGTTTCCCTATGTGCCGGGCCTGCTCAGCTTCCGCGAGGGCCCGGTGCTGGAGGAGGCGTTCGGGCGGCTCAAGGCCGAGCCGGACGTGTTCCTGTTCGACGGCATGGGCACGGCGCATCCGCGCCGGATCGGCATCGCCAGCCATATGGGCCTGTGGCTCCAGCGCCCGACCATCGGCGTCGGCAAGACCCGGCTCTGTGGCCGCAACGCGCCGCTCGCCGAGGAGAAGGGCGCGCACCAGCCGCTGATCGACAGGGGCGAGACGATCGGCGCGGTGGTCCGCACCCGCACGGGCAAGCACCCGTTGTTCATCTCGCCGGGCCACCTCGCCGACATCCCGACCAGCGTCGCCCTGGTGCTCGCCTGCGCACCGAAATTCCGGCAGCCGGAGCCGATCCGCCTCGCCCACAAGGCCGCGGGCGCTTTCGCGTAACGGCGTTTGCGTCGGACCTTCGCCGTGCTAGCCCGGCGGCCCGCAACGCTGCCGGACGCGCGCCCATGCCCCGCTACTGCTTCGAGGATCTCACACCCGGCTTCCGGCTCGATGTCGGGCCGCTGGTGGTGAGCCGCGACGACATCGTGAGCTTTGCCCGCGAGTTCGACCCGCAATCCTTCCACATCGACCAGGCGGCGGCGAAGGACAGCGTCGTCGGTGGCCTGATCGCCTCGGGCTGGCATACCTGTGCGCTCGGCATGCGCCTCGTCGCCGACGGCTTCATCCTGCAATCGAGTTCGATGGGCTCGCCCGGCATCGAGGAGGTGCGCTGGCTGCGCCCGGTCCGCCCCGGTGACGCCCTGACGATGCGGATGAGCGTGACGGAAAGCCGGCCCTCCGGCAGCAAGGCCGACCGCGGCTTCGTGCGCGTGCTGCTCGCGATTGACAATGGCGCTGACCAGGAGGTGATGACCCAGGATTTCTGGGCGATGTTCGGCCGCCGCGGCACGCCGCCCCTGCCGCCCCGTCCGCGCCCGCCCGAGGAGCCGGCGCCGGCCGCGTTGCCCGAGGGCGAGGCGCTGCCCTCGGCCTATCTGGAGGACATGCCGCTGAACCGGCCCTTCGACCTCGGCGCGCATCACTTCACCCGCGACGACATCCTGCGTTTTGCCCGCGCCTTCGATCCGCAGCCGTTCCACGTCGACGAGGCGGCGGCCGCGCAGACGCATTTTGGTGGCCTGTGCGCCTCCGGCTGGCACACCGCGGCGGCCTGGATGAAACGGATGGTCGCGGGCCGCGACCGCGGCCGGGCGCTGGCAATTGAGCGCGGCGAGGCGGTGGTCGAGGGCGGTCCCTCGCCGGGCTTTCGCGAGCTGCAATGGCTGAAGCCGGTCTATGCCGGCGACACGATCCGCTACGACGTGACGCTGACCGGGGCGCGTCTCTCCCGCACACGGCCGGGCTGGGGCATCGCCAGCCACACGGCGACCGGCACGAACCAGCGCGGCGAGCCAGTGTTTCGCTTCGCGGGCGCGTGGCTGGCGCCGAGCCGGGGCGGTTAGACCATTGTCCGACGACATGGATACCGATTCGTCGCTTCCGGAGCCCTCCTTCGAGGCTCAGCGATCGATGATCGCCAGGCATCTCAGGATCAGGCTGCGGGTGGGAGGGCTCATCCCCTCAACCCTCATGCCACTGTCGTGTAATACCAACGGTCATTGAAAACGACCTTCGGTTGCGGTCTCGCATTGTCGCCAAGGCCAAGGCCAAGGTCCCGGACATCTGCGCTCGGCATC